>DASTBI010000082.1 GCA_035712145.1 Candidatus Eisenbacteria bacterium
CTTCTCAGGGGACGACGCCTCTGACTCCCGTGCCGACCGTGCTCTTCATGATTCCCAGTACGTCGATCAAGGGCGGCACCTGAATGCCGGCCGCGAGGTTGCGATGCGAGCGAGCCCACAGGAACAGCGCAGCTCGGCCGAGGCGGGCACGCTCATCGGCCTGTGTCCTGAGCATTTCCATTTCGGCTCGATTCTGCCGGTAGACGACGAATTCCGGTTCGAGCTGGTCCCTGAGTGCCTTGATGTTGGTGGAGCGATTGATGATGTAGGCGTCCGCCGCCTCGAGATCTCTGGAATTGGGCGATCGCCGGGAGGGCACCATTTGCCCGACCACCGGATCGTCCCGCCGAAGCGAATCCAGCGCGGCCTGGTCGCCGCCGCGGTAGCGCTGAAGCCGCGCGTAGCTCCTGACGCTCGCGAGGTGCATCTCGTTGAGTTCGGCGACACGGAGCTTCAAAGATCCGAACTCGGCTTCGATGTGGTCACTGAGGTCCCCGGACGCAGCCTGAATGGTTTCGTCGAGGTCATCGAACAGCATGTCCCCCGCCGTCACCGTCAGATTCACCAGGGGCTGGGCCGCACCAAGAGCCTTGAGGAACGTCTTGCGCCGACGGATCTCAGAGACGAGCGTGTCCAGGTACCCTTGAGTGAGTCTAAGCGTGGGCGGAGCGGCAGTGGTCAGGCCTGGACGAATCGTCTCTTCCACGTAGCGCGCCAGCTCGGAGATTTTCCGATCGTCCGATAGCGGGGAATCATGGAGCGCGGCGACCTGTGCGGAATACAGAGCAACTCCTCGCATCAGCACTCGGACGCGCCCCACCGATTGCTGTGCCGCGACCACCGAAGGCAAGGCCTGGTATTTCTCGAGGTGTGTCCACACGGTGGGGCGGTTGAACGTCTGCAGCTGACCGATCATCCCCAGGGTGTTCTCGGAGAACGGGCCCAGGTCGATGCGCCTCGATCCGCCGAACGTTGCGCAACCGACCAGGGGCCCGAGGGTCACCAGCGTGACGAGTATCAGCCCGCCAAACCTTCGGGCCGCACGCATGTCCCGGGCTGAACGCTTCAAGGGGTCTTCTTGGAGGTTCTCGATTCGCGCGCGGTGCTGAGGGCGACTGCCTGGCGAACGAGCGCCTTGGAGACGGGCTCGCCGACCAGCGTGCGCATCCTGGCGAGGGTGATTCCACGCCAGTCGCCAGGCTCGGTGATTCATTCGGAGATCTGCGGCGCCACCGACGGGCCCTCATCCGCATCCGATTTCTTCATGGACGCGGATGATGCCCAACGTCGAAGTCGAGTTCAAGGCTACCCGCCACGCCTCCTCAGCGGGCGTGTTCCGCTCACGTTCGAATCCGAAACTAGAAGCGAACGAGCGCGCAGAAAGTCACGCTGTCAAGATCCTCACCGGTAAGTTCCTTGAGCTCCGCATCAGTCTGAAACCGGTAGGTCCCGAAGACGTCGAGGCCCAGATCTCCGAGCGGAAGCGCAACTCCCGCGCGCAGCGCGTAGAACGGATTCTTCTGCCAGTCGCCGTCGGTGTAGCCAATGCCGATTCCGGCGCCACCGTAGATCATGTTTCCCACGAGCCCCCATCCTGCCGGCTCCCACATGGGCTCGCCCGTACCGACGTAGTCGAAGATGTAATCGACAGTCCCCTCGACCTTCAGCAGGCCGGCGTCGTACTTGTAGGCGCCAACCAGGGAGTACGAGTTCTGATCGAACCCAGCCGCCTTGATGTCGCCCAGATTCCGGAGGTAGTGCAGGCCGGCTCCGAAACTTCCTCCCACCGCGCCGGCGGTGGTCACCCCGATACCCATCAGCAGCGCACACAGCGTCAATGTCACTATCACGTGTCGGGTCACCATGATGGCGGTCTCCCATTACAGGTTAGAGGAGCTATGCGTACACAAACCCAACCGAAACGAACAACCTTGAGTACGTCCCGCACTTCGCAAACCGCATGAATCGTGCTCAAGCAGATTCTGGTGAGAAGAACGCCAACAGCTTGTTGTTGGACGAGTTGGCGACGGTGAGGAGAGGGGCGGACCGGTCACGCCCTGCCAAGTTGGCGGAAGTCCGTTGGACTTGGCAGAGGCGGGCCAGTGCGTCAACGTCAGGCGCCATCTCGGTCTTTGGCAGCTTCCCACCTACACGGCCACTTCAGCCCGAGTGGGTTGGATGGAGGGACTGGCTACGACTCTTGGCTAGGAGAACCGTGTCAAGCCTGTCCGCTGTCCGCTTCTGTCCGGTGAAATCGCGCAGGATTCTCGTCGCGATGAGGTTACTTCTTCGGCCCGGCGTCGGGGCGCCGGAGCGGTCGGGACGCCTCCGTGCGGTCCACCCAGGCCAGCACAT
>DASTBI010000083.1 GCA_035712145.1 Candidatus Eisenbacteria bacterium
GTTTATCACTGTGTGCGATGGGTTAGATCAAGCGTTTAAGGGCATTTGGTGGATGCCTTGGCACTGAGAGGCGATGAAGGACGTAGCACGTTGCGATAAGCCGCGGGGAGGCGCGAGCAGCCTTTGATCCGTGGATCTCCGAATGGGGCAACCCGGCCGCAAGGTCATCTCGATCTGAATACATAGGGTCGAGAAGCGAACCCAGGGAACTGAAACATCTCAGTACCTGGAGGAAAGGACATCAACCGAGACTCCGCGAGTAGTGGCGAGCGAAAGCGGACCAGGCCAGTAGCTACGATGTTGCAACCAGAACCGTCTGGAAAGGCGGGCCGCAGTGGGTGATAGCCCCGTATGGGTAATCAACGTCGTAGTTCTTGAGTAAGGCGGGACACGAGCAATCCTGTCTGAAGATGGGGGGACCACCCTCCAAGCCTAAGTACTCCTCAGTGACCGATAGTGGACAAGTACCGTGAGGGAAAGGTGAAAAGCACCCCGATGAGGGGAGTGAAATAGAACCTGAAACCGAATGCCTACAAGCAGTGGAAGCCTCCTTGAGGGGTGACCGCGTACCTCTTGTATAATGGGTCAGCGACTTAGTCTTACGAGCAAGCTTAAGCCGGTAGGTGGAGGCGTAGCGAAAGCGAGTCTGAATAGGGCGATTGAGTTCGTAGGATTAGACCCGAAACCGGGTGATCTAGCCATGGACAGGTTGAAGGTCGGGTAACACCGGCTGGAGGACCGAACCAATTACCGTTGAAAAGGTACTGGATGATCTGTGGCTAGGGGTGAAAGGCCAATCAAACTCGGAAATAGCTGGTTCTCCGCGAAATCTATTTAGGTAGAGCGTCAGGCGTTCACCGTAGGGGGTAGAGCACTGGATGGGCTAGGGGGGAGCGATCCTTACCAAACCTAACCAAACTCCGAATACCATCGGGTTAGATCCTGGCAGACAGACTACGGGTGCTAAGGTCCGTGGTCGAGAGGGGAAGAGCCCAGACCACCAGCTAAGGTCCCCAAGTTATGGCTAAGTGGGAAAGGAAGTGGGAAGGCCAAGACAACCAGGAGGTTGGCTTAGAAGCAGCCATCCTTTAAAGAAAGCGTAATAGCTCACTGGTCTAGACAAGCCGTCCTGCGCCGAAAATGTATCGGGGCTAAAGCCATACACCGAAGCTGTGGATGTACGACACCTACGGGTGTCGTGCGTAGTAGCGGAGCGTTCCGTAAGCCTGTGAAGGTGTGTCGTAAGGCATGCTGGAGGCACCGGAAGTGAGAATGCTGACATGAGTAGCGACAAACAGAGTGAGAAACTCTGTCGCCGAAAGCCCAAGGGTTCCTGCGCAAGGTTAATCCGCGCAGGGTGAGCCGGCCCCTAAGACGAGGGCGA
>DASTBI010000084.1 GCA_035712145.1 Candidatus Eisenbacteria bacterium
GACCTGGAGCGGCCGGCCGGCAGTGGCTCCTTCCATCCTTCGTCCGTGCCCGGCAACCCGAGGGCGTGCGCGAGTGCCGCGGCAATTCGCTCGTGGCCCAGGGCGTTCGCGTGAATGCGGTCCTCGCTCCACAGCCTCCGATCCGTCGCCACCGGATGGGCGGCGAAGTCGAGCAGGATCACCCCGGTGCGGCCGGCCACCGACCGCAGCGATTCGTTCATCGCCCGGATCCGCGGCGCGAGCGGACGGGCGAGCGGCAGGACCGGCGTGAGGTCCGGAAGCGTGAAGGTCAATACCGTTGCTCCGCACTCGACCAGCGAGCGCTGAATGTGCTCCATGTCCGCCGCGACCTGCTCGAGGTCGAAGCGCCGGGCCATCACGTCGTTGGTTCCCGAGAAGACCGTCGCCAGATCCGGTCGCATGGCGAGCGCGGGACCGAGCTGCTGGTCTCGTATCTGGCGAGTGGTGCGACCACGGACCGCAAGGTTCGCGTAGAGCAAGCCGCCCTGAACCTGCGCGATGTTCTCGGCGAGCCGTTGAGACCATCCGCGATAGCCGCCGCGGCCGTCGGGATCGTCGAGTCCCTCGGTGGAGCTGTCGCCGATCGCGACGTAGCGCTGGAATCGGGGTGGAAGTGCACGGTTCACACGCGTGATTCTATCGGAGATCGCTTCTTCCGTTCCCCTGCTCAGGCCGGCAGCTCGGTGATCTCTCCGGTCTCGAGATCCATCCGGTACCGCCAGCTCTCCTCGACCTCGATGGTCGGATAGCGGGTGCCGTTGAAGGTCACCTTCACCTTCGCGTCGTAGTGCGCCTCCTTCGTGCCTTCCGACGTCTCCTCGAAGGCGTCCGCCACGACCTGCCAGAGCAGGACGCCGCTCAGGGGATACGGGTTCTGCGAGGCATCCTTGAGCTGGCGCAGGTCCTCCAGGGAACCGGCGGCGCGCAGGTCGTAACGGCGCGACGCGGACCCGTCGAGCGCCTCGTACGCTGCGTTGGCGGTATCGTTCGCCACTCCGTCCACGTGGAGCTCGGTCTCGGACGGGAGTAGGCCGCTCACGTCGAGGAAGCGGCGCACGCCGATCGAGGCCCGGTGCTCGGCGGTCGTCAGGTGGCCGCGGGCGCGCGCGTCGGCCGTGAGTCGGCTGGTCTCGCCGTGGATGTACCCGGCCTGCTGGTTCCCGCCGGCGTCGAAGAATGCGATCGACAGCGACCACGAGAATCCGGCTTCGTCGTTGACGGCTCCAGAGCGAAGCCCCTGCGACGCCCGCGCGCCTTCGGCCACGATCTGCAGGCTCGTCCCGCCCAGGCGGTCGATCGGCACGCCGTGCTGGCGCGAGAGGCTCGCGGCGAAGTGGCCGGCGAGATCCTGGGCGGCTTGCGCGGTGAGTGCATCGCGCTCGTTCGGGCGGGCGGACGTTGGGGTGTCCTTGCGGTCGCACCCAAAGCTCAGCGCCGCGAGGACAACGACAGCAAGGACAGAGGCGGGCGGGCGATGTTGGAACTCCATGGTGCACCTCCGTTCAGCATGGTGGCGGGTGGCCGCTAGGCCTCGAGTCTCCTGACTCACCGACTCCGCGTCAACGCGATCGCGTAGTGCTCCTCGCCGACGATCGCGGGGTCCCAGAATGCGCGAAGTCGACGCCAGCGGATCGACGACCGGGGAGATGCCGAGCTCGGCGATCGAGCGCTTGAGCACCGTGGTGGCGTCGAGGTGCGAGAAGACGAACGCATAGTTCGTGAGCGCTTCGGCCAGCGCGCCGATGATGACCAACGAGGTCGATTGCGCGATTCCCGCAGCAAGGACGGATGCGTCACCAACAAGTCAGTTACGCCAATCGTCTCCAGGCATCGAGCGGCGCAGGTACTGATCGAAAAGCGGCACAGTGAACGCCGTGTCCCCATGGGCAGGACTCCAGATCATTCCTTTTGAGATCAGTTGGTTTCTAGTCGGAGCGAGTGACGTGACCTTGCGTCCGAGCTGGTCCGCGATATCGCCTGAGCGATGCGGGCCTGCGCCGAGCTCGGCCATGGCTCGTAGATAACGCTTCTCGAGAGGAGTGAGTCGATCGAACCGAACTCCGAAGAAGCTCTGGTCGAGTGCGGCGATGGCAATCCTTGAAGCGTCCTCGACGTTCTGCAGGGTGATGGGCGATGCCGTGGCCGCGTCCCAAGCTTGCTTTCCCCATTCCTGGAGAAAGTAGGGGTACCGTTGCGTTTTCTCGATGATCCGCGCCACCGCAGACGTCTCGATGTCCTCATCTTCGTCGCGGACCGGCTTCTCGATGGCTAGCCGAGCAGCCTGCTCATCGAGAGCCCCCACTTCTGGGAAGTCGAACAGGCGCTCCGCGTAAGACTTCGCTTTGCCGGTCTGTCCTCGAAGCTGCGGTAATCCAGCTCCGACCATCGTGATCGGGACTTGTCGCTGCGCACATCGGTGAAGGGCAGTGATGAGAACCGCCAACTGCTCCTCTGGCACGTACTGGAGCTCATCCACGAAGAGCACGACGGCCGTCCCGTCCTCACGCGCGGCGGCCCCTACCGCCTCGAGCAAGGTCGGCAGGTCTTGCTCGAGATCGCCGTTGTCAGCGAGTCCGGCTTCCGGGTCGAGGTCGAGCCCGACTTCGATGTCACCGAATTTCACCTTGAGAGCCTTTGCGAATCCTGCGAGCGCCCGCAGCCCACGTTCAGCAAGGTCCTTCGCTTTGGCGGAGCGACTGAGCCCCAGCAAGACCAGCCGGAGTTGCGGAGCCAGCAACGCAGGAAGCGATCTGCCTTCTGGCGCTTCGAGCCGAACCGCACGTATGCCTGCGGCGATCGCGTCCTCACTCATCTGGTGGAGGAGGACGGTCTTCCCCACGCCTCGAAGCCCCACCATCAGGACGCTCTTTGCAGGCTTTCCAGCCCGTATCCGTTCGATGGCGATCCGCACCTGTTCGCGCAGGTGGTCGCGGCCCGCGAGCTCGGGAGGTGGGGTTCCGGCGCCAGGGGCAAAAGGATTGCGGATGGGGTCCATGGCGCCAGTTTATGGCATTATTAGTCAGTTTACAAGAATGATATAAATCGACTAACTACCACATACTCACTGGGCTTGCGCTGCAGCTGGGGGGCCTCACTCCATTCGCCCACCCACGCTGTCGTCGTAAGGACGTGGCTTCCGGTGGTCCACCGGCGCCGTTGTAAGACTCAATGGACCGTCGCGAAGACATCAAGAAACTGGAAGGCGAGTCGCCTGATCTCGACGTCGTGCTCGAGGCCAGCCATCGCCCAGCATCCTTGCTGCGGCGTTGCTGCCAGACAAGTGGAAAAGAAACCAGACGGAGCCAGGACTGCTGTCGAGGATCAGTCGAATCGCTCGATGGCACCACCGCGGGCCTTGACCGCCTCGTTCATGCGTCGTCTCGAGCGCGATCAGCCTATCGAGTCAGCCAAGACGGTCGCTTTGTTGTGACTCACCTCGAAGAAGCCGCCGCTCACCTCGAGCTTCTCGTTCTGGCCGCCGGCGCGGCGGATGGTGAGCATGCCCTTCGCCAGGTTGGCCACCAGCGGAGCGTGGTGGGCGAGCACGCCGAAGTAGCCGGCGGTGCCGGGAACCTCGACGTACTCGACC
>DASTBI010000085.1 GCA_035712145.1 Candidatus Eisenbacteria bacterium
ACTCCTCGAGCTGCGCCGCGGTCAGGTGCTGCCTCAGGTGCGTGGAGACGCGCAGATCGATGATGGGATAGATCGCCACGATGCAGCGCAGCCATGGTGGACGGCGCCGGATGGGCGGGCCCAGCAGCATGCCTCCTGCCGAGAACGAGACCATGGCGATGCGATCGGGATCGGCGCCCCATCGTTGGGCGTTTCGCCGCACGAACGCCGTGAGCGATTCCACATCCGCCATGGCATTCTCGATCTCGGGCTTCGGGAACCCGAGCCGCTGATTGAAGGTCACCGTCACCACACCGCTCGCGGCGAGCAAGCGCCCCCACGAACGGTAGTTGCCCCAATCCTTGGGCCGGGGCTTGAGCCCGGGACCGACCCCGCCGTGAAGCAGGATCGCGATTGGATGCGGCGCCGTCCCGTGACTGCTGCTCGCCGGAAGGTACACATCGGCGCTCAAGTCGACGCCTGGGACGCGCCGGTAGCTCAGGTTCTGTGTGACGCGCACGCGCTCCATCCCCGGCACTCGCAACGCCACGGGGCGATTCACCATGGCGAGAAACGCTCCGAGCCCGGCCGTGTCGGGACCGGCGCTCGCCGTGGCCGGCTCGGCGAGGGGCATCCACACGAAGGTGAGAATGGAGAACACGGCGCTCACAACAGTCCTCCTTCCAGTCTGGCCGCTGCTTCGGCGTTTGCGGTTCCGACGAGGGCCGAAGGCTAGATCGTGCCGCAAGAATTTCAACTGCGTTCCAGCGTGTGCAGTGGGATGAGCGCCTGACGCGCGCGTGAACTCCTTGTGCAGTCCCCAACATCCGGCACACAACCTGCTCAACGTTCCGTCCGCTCCCACACTTCGGCCCAGGGAAGACGGATGTGGGACTCGCGGCTCTGCTTCTTCTTTCGACTTTCTCGTTTGCCGATAGCGGCCAAGCCACTCGCGACAGCACGATCACCGGCAGCGTGCTCCAGGCGGCTTCGGACAGCACGAAGCCGATTTTGCTCCCGCCGGTTGTCGTTTCTGCCAAACGGGGAGCTCGTCCTGGCGAGGCTTCGTGGATTCCCTCGTCGGCGCTGATCCTGTATGCCGACGATGGCTCCAAGCTGCTGCTCGGCGACCTCAGGATCTCGTCGCCGCTCCCGGCCTCGGCCGATCTGCGTCTCTACGGTCTTCCCGTGGATCAGACCGCCCGAGACTATGTCTGGGGCCACCGCATCGGCGGACCGGCGACCGCCGTGTTCGGATCGCGCACGAAGGTCAATCCAGACGTCGTGCAGGTCGCGCTCCATCCCTCTCTCATGTCCCATCAGTACAGGGACACCAACGGTTCGCTGGAGCTGCGTCCCACCTTCCCATCGAGCCATCCCCAGGCGCTGTCGCTCTCGAGCGATGCCATCGAGCGCCGCGCGACGTTCTCCATGGCGCGCGGCTCGGGTGTGTCGACTCCGCGGCTCCAGTTGGTCACGAGCGTGAGGCACAGCGACGTCGTCCCTCTCCTGAGGCTCGTGGTGCCGGAGCTCAGGGCGATTCCGCGCTATCTCGACTCGCAGACCCATGCCAGGCTTCAGCTCGGCGACCAGGCGATCGAGGGATTCTTCCTTTTCGGACGGGAGAGGGGAGACTGGCGGGAGACCATCGACGGCGTCGAGGGAGCCGTTCTCGAGGACACGCAACAGAATCTCGCCATCGTTCGAATCGAGCGTCGCCTTCCCCATGAGTCGACGCTCCGGGTCGGAGCGAGCTGGGAGAGCGGCCAAGTGGACTCGGAGCATCGTTACGGCGACTTTGCCGAGCGGACGCAGAGCATGTCTCGGATCGTCAATCCACGAATCGTCTACGCCACGCGGCGCGACGCGGTCACGGTCTGGGCGTCGCAATTCCTCGTGAGGTCGGACCCTGGCGGGTTCATGTGGCGTTCCAGCGTGGATGCGGGAGTGGAGGGCCGCGCCACGACGGGCTGGTTCACGGTGCAGCCCTCCCTCGCGTTCCAACGCTTTCACGGCGAAGGCACCGTCGTCCATGGCATCACCGCCAAGGTCCATCCTCAGGAGGTGACGCTGACCGCCGGCTATGGCACGTATGCCGACTACTTCGTGTTCCACGATGGCATCTTCGGCAACGTCTTCGATCCCGGAGGAGCGCAGCGGCCGCAGCTCGCCTACCACTACGTTGCATCGGTTCAGTACGAGCCGAAGCGCCGACGACCGTTCGATCTCATCCGCATCACAGGGGTTCGAAAGGACTTCGATGTGGATCTGTGGGCATCGCGAACCGGCGTCCAAGTGCTCTCATGGGACCTGATGGTGGCGCGGGGCGGAAAGACGGGCTGGGAGATCGCCTGCCTCGCGAACGACGCACGCCACGCCGAAGAGCCATTGGTGGGAATGACCCCGTTCAGTCTGCGCGCAGGAATCAACAGCGACCTTGGCCGCTGGTTCAACGTCTCGGCCGAGGCCAACTATCGGAGTGGCGCGATCGCGCAGTACCGGATGCCCGGACCGCGCTTGGGGGAGCGGTTCGAGCTCGACCCCAGCTACTACCTGAACCTGGCGCTGACGCGGCGCTTCAGCCCCTTCAATCGACCGCTGAATCTCACCGTCACGGTGTTCAACGCTCTCGCGATGGCGGGAAGTCGCGCCGAGCTCACGGTCGATCAGTTCGGAAGGCGCTACGATGCGCCGTGCTGGGCCAACCTCCGCCTGCGCTACGACCTGTGGTGAACGAGCCGTCGGCGCCTATACTCCGCCCCCGGATCGAGAGTTGCGCGAGTTCGTCGCTGCATGGCGGCCGCTTCGTGGCTTCAGGCAACGCGATGCCCGAAGCCCACGGAGATCCGGACTACGAGAGCATCTCAGCCGTTGCCGTGTTGCCCTGTCATCGAGGATGAACCCATGAAGCTTGCGACCGTGATTCTATCGAGCGTCGTGCTCGTTTCGTCCGCCCAGGCCGCGACCGTCCGGCACAGCGTCCTCTTCCAAGGAAAGCCCAACGGTTACCAGGCTGTGGCCGAGTCCGCCGGCGTGATCACCGTGGACTACCACTACCGGCAGAACGGACGGGGCCCCGACTACCACGAGGAGATCCGCCTCGATCCACAGGGTGTCCAGCTCTTCCACCGCATCACCGGCAAGCAAACCTTCGGCGCTCCGGCCGACGAGACGTTCGAGCGCGACAACGGGGTCGCGCGCTGGAAGTCGGTCGCGGATTCCGGGTCCACGCCTTCGACCACTCGGGCGTTCTACCTGCCGATGAATTCCGCCCTCGAGGCCTACGCGATGCTGATCCGGGCCGCGCTGCGTCAGGGCGGCAGGATCGCCATGCTTCCCGGGGGCGAGGCGACCGTCACCCGCATCACCGCTCGCGAATTCTCAGCCGGTCGCCGCAAGCAGAAGCTGGCGCTCTATGCGGTGCGGGGCGTCGACCTCGAGCCGACCTACCTCTGGCTCACCGATGATGCGGCGAAGGCCTTCTTCGCCTACGCCTATCCGGGCTGGATGCAAGTCGTGCTCGAGGGTTGGGAGTCTGCCGCACCCGCGATCGAGAAGGCCCAGGTCGAAGCGGATCGCGAGTGGCTGGAACGGCTGGGCACGCGTCTGACGCATCGTTTGCCGGATCCCATTCTCATCCGCAACGTGCGTGTGTTCGACGCGGAGAAGGCCACGCTCGGTCCGCCCAGCGACGTCTACGTGTTCAATGGTCGCGTCGCTTCGGTGTGGCCGGCCGGCACCGCGGCCGAGAAGACCCCCACCGTGTTCGACGCTGCCGGACGCACGCTGCTGCCCGGGCTCTACGACATGCACGACCATGCCAGCGCCTGGTACGGGCCACTCCAGCTCGCGGGCGGGGTCACGACGACGCGGGACAAGGGAAACGAAAATCCGGTCCTGTTCGACCTGATGGGCAAGTGGGACAGCCTCCGCTACGTGGGGCCTCGCACCGTTCCCAGCGGTTTCATCGAGGGCGAGAGCGACTTCTCCTCGCGCAGCGGCTTCGTGATCTCCAGCGTCGACTCCGGGCGCCGCGCCGTGGACTGGTACGCACAGCGCGGATTCCGCGAGATCAAGCTCTACAACTCGGTCAAGCCCGAATGGGTGGCCCCGATCGCCGAGCACGCGCACAAGCTCGGCCTCCGCGTGACCGGCCACATTCCGGCGTTCATGCGCGCGGAGCAGGCGGTTCGCGCCGGCTACGACGAGATCACGCACATCAACCAGCTGATGCTCAACTTCCTCTCGGGGCCCAAGACGGATTCACGCACGCTGGAGCGCTTCTACCTCATCGCCGACCACGCGAACGAGCTGGACCTGGATTCCAAGCGCGTCGAGGACTTCATCGCGTTGCTCAAGCAGCGCGGGACGGTGGTGGATCCGACGCTGGCCGTCTTCCAGGACATGGGCCAGCGTCACGGCCAGCTCGGCAAGACCTACGCAAAGGTGGCGGCCCATCTGCCGATCAGCCTTCAACGCTCGTTGAAGCAGAACAGCATGAACATCACCGACACCAACGCGGCACGCTGGCAGGCCAGTGACCGTAAGCTGGTCGAGATGGTCGGTCGTCTCTACCGCGCCGGCGTTCCCCTGGTGGCGGGCACCGATGCCATCGCCGGATTCGCGCTCCACCGCGAGCTCGAGCTGTACGTCGAGGCGGGGATACCCGCCAACGAGGCGCTCAAGATCGCGACCTGGAACGGCGCGAAGTACACCGGCACGCTCGCCGATCGGGGATCCATCGAGCGTGGCAAGCTGGCCGACCTGGTGCTCGTGGATGGAGATCCGACCAAGGACATCTCCGCGATCCGACGCCCGGTCATGACGATGAAGGGGGGAGTCGTCTTCTATCCGTCGGAGATCTACGACGCCATGGGGATCAAGCCCTTCGTGGAGGCGCTTCGCCCCACTGCCGCGACGGCGGCTTCACGGCCTTAGCCACATCACTCGTTTGAAGCACGATCCTGAGAATCCGGGCGCGGTGTGAATTCTTCGGGGAGTGCCGGGAGGGGCCCGAACGAGCGCTTGCAGGCGTCTTCCCATTCAGTCCGCAGGCGGTTGTACTCCCGGATCTCCGTAGCGCCGATCCGACCCACCATTCGGAGCGAGGCGAATTCGACGCTCTTCCTGACCAGGTCTTCCCACAGCCGGTTCACGACCGGATCCAGGAAGTGTTCGTAAGTTCGCAGGCTCAGGCCAGCGAGCAGCTTCCGGACTTCCTCGTCTTCCGCGGACCATTCCCCGGTTCGGATGTACGCCGCCAGGTGCACTCGGACCAGGATCGTGATCGGCTGGTTGTAGGTGGCGCGATCGGTGTCCAGAGCTCTGTCCCGGAGCAAGCGTTCGTCCTGCCAGCGGTGTTCGTTGTTCTGGAGCTTGCGATCGACGACGGCTCTCACGATCAACACCAAGACCGTTCCGACCACTCCGCTGAGGCCGAGGAGGGTCATCCAGTCTTTGAACATCTCGAACGGCATCCGAATCACCGCCCCTGAGCACCCGGGGAGTCGACCCCATCGCGGGCCTCGAGCCTGCGCGCGCGAAGTCCGACGGAATGCGGGCAGCTGTTTGGATACCTTCGCAGTACGAGCCGATTCCCATTGGGAGAAATGACCCGCGGACGAGTATCGTTTGACGACGATCCATGCGTATTGCAATTCGGAGGAAATAAAGGAGATCTCAATTGAACGGCCTTCCACGGACCATCGACGTCGGTCTGCTCCTGCTGCGCGTGGGAGCAGGCGCCATGCTGTTTTGGGGTCACGGGTGGCCGAAGATCACCCATTTCGCCGAGCGAGCGCCCAACTTCGCGGACCCGATCCACCTCGGTCCCGCTGCGAGCTTCACGCTCGTCGTCTTCGCGGAAGTCTTCTGCTCCGCATTCGTGGCCATGGGATTCCGGACCCGCTGGGCCGCGATTCCGCTCATCGTCTTCTTCATCGTCGCGGGGTTCATTCAGCATGCGGCGGACCCATGGAACCGGAAGGCGCTGGCCTTCGCGTTCCTGGTCATCTTCCTGTCCCTCTTGATCATGGGTCCGGGCAGGTACTCGCTGGACGCGCTGATCCAGAGGCGGAGGTCGGTCGAAGGCAAGACGCTCTAGCCGCGGCCATCGGCCTCGCCTCCGCGCTCGTCGGCACCCAAGGAAAACCCGTTGACTCGGACCCATGCCTGCTGAAATATCAGCACTGCTGAATTATCAGCACGGCCACCCGAAAAGCGGATCGCAGCTCGAAGGGAGAGAGGAATCCTCGCCATGCCCAAGCGTCCACTCACGGAAGACCTGAGCCGCAGAGAGCGCCAGGTCATGGAGATCCTGCATCGCCACGGTGAATCCACCGTCACCGAGATCATGCAGGCGCTTCCCGACCCGCCGACCTACTCCGCGGTGCGCTCGGTGCTGCGCATCCTGACCGAGAAGGGCGCCGTCGGTCACCGCGAGGACGGCCCTCGTTATGTCTATTTCTCAGCCATGCCCACCGACAAGGCGCGCGAGGACGTGCTGCTCCACGTCGTGCAGACCTACTTCTCCGGCTCCACGGAACAGGCGATGACGGCGCTCATGCGGCTCTCGGATGCCGACGGCGCCAACCTCGAAGGATTACGGCTCAAGATCCGGCGCGCCCGCCAGGGTGAAAGGAGAGGGTCGTGACGTTCTCTTTCGATTCCCCCTTGGTCGTGTCCGCCGCCGAATCGCCGATGCTCCTCATGCTGCTCAAGGTGACGCTCGTCCTGATGGCCGCGCTCGCGGTCAGCGCGCTGATGCGCCGCGGGTCCGCCACGGTCCGTCACCTGGTCTGGCTCGTGGCCCTGGTGGCGGCGCTCGCGGTGCCTCTCTTGTCGCTGTGGTCGCCGCTGCCGGTCCGCGTGCTCCCGGCCGTCGATGCCTCGCCGGCGCCGACGGTCCGCGCGGAAGCCACGCCTCCGGTGCCGCACTCCGTGCAGCCGGCTCCCGCTTCTGCCCCCAGCGCGGCCACCACCGCAGCCGCGCCCCTGACGATCGACGTCGGCACCATGCTGCTCGCGCTCTGGGCCCTGGGCGTGTTGGTGCTGCTGGGCCGGCTCGCGCTCGGCGCCTGGGTGGTCAGCCGGCTGGTGCGTCGCGCACGGCTGCTCGACACGCAGGACTGGCTCCGTCCTCTCTATGAAGTCGCCGATCGTCTGGGCCTCGACGAAGCGCCGCGCCTGGTGCAGAGCGAACGGATCAAGATGCCGTTCGCGACCGGCGTGTGGAAGACGGTGATCGTGCTGCCGGCGGAAAGCGCCCAGTGGAGCCACGAGCGCCGCTACGCCGTTCTGATTCACGAGCTCGCCCACATCAGGCGCCGTGACCTCCTCGGCCACCTGGTGGGCGGCTTCGCCTGTGCGCTGTACTGGTTCCATCCACTGGTGTGGACGGCCGCTCGTCATCTGCGCGCCGAGAGCGAGCGCGCGGCGGACGACCTGGCCCTCGTGCTCGGCACGCCGGCCAGCGACTACGCGGAGCATTTGCTCGAGATCGTCACGCAGGTGCGCGACGAGCGCATGCCCGCGGTGGCGCTGGCGATGGCGAAGCCCCGTGAGTTCGAAGGCCGCATTCTCGCCATTCTCGATCCCGGTCGTCGCCGCCGCGGTCCGGGCCGGG
>DASTBI010000086.1 GCA_035712145.1 Candidatus Eisenbacteria bacterium
TCCACGCTCTCGTCGACGACTTCCTCGCGATGCAGCTCCGCGAGGCGCCGCCGCAGCGCCTCGATCACTCGCACCTCGCGCTCGAGCAGCGTCCGATTCTCCTCGGACTGGGCCTGGACGATGCCCTGCTCACGCTCGGACTGAGCCGTGTGAAGGACCTTGGTGAGCAACGTGAATTCTTCGGGGCTGAGCGACAGGCGCATGGGACAACGCTACCGGGATGGACGCCGGGGCTCAAGCGCGAACGCCGAGGAGCGGCCGGCCTGACGATCCCCGAACGAGATGCCGATGTCCCTCGCCGTCCTCACCGTGTCGCTGTCGATCGGCACGGTCTTCATGCGCCGCACCACCTCGCCGAGCGGCTCGTAGCGCACCGTCGGCGGGGCCAGCGCCACCATCACCGCGGACCGCCCTTCGTCCAGCGCGCGTACGGCGGCCGCGCCGAATCGAAGCGCCACCAGCCGGTCGAAGCTCGTGGGCGGTCCGCCGCGGAGCAGGTGGCCGAGCACGACGCTTCGCGCCTCTTTGCCCGTGAGAGCCTCCAGCTCCAGCGCGACTTTTTGGCCGATCCCACCCAGGCGGTGCGACTCGGCCTGGTAGGAATGCTCCCCGCCGACCGGCTTCGCGCCTTCGGCGACCACGATCAACGTGTAATGGCGTCCGCGCGCCTCGCGCGCCTTCACGTACTCCGCGGCGACGCCCAGGTCGTACGGGATCTCGGGGATCAGGATGACGTGCGCGTTGCCGGCCATTCCGGCGTGGAGCGCGATCCATCCCGCGTATCGCCCCATCACCTCGACCACCATGATGCGGCGATGCGAGGTGGCGGTGGTGTGGAGCCGGTCGAGGCACTCGGTGGCGAACGACACGGCCGAGTCGAAGCCGAACGTCATGAAGGTGCGCTCGAGGTCGTTGTCGATCGTCTTCGGCACGCAGATCACGCACAGTCCCTTCTGGCTGAGCGCATGCGCGATCTCGAGCGAGCCGTCTCCGCCGACCGCGATCAAGGCGTCGAAGCCCTGGTCGCGAAAGCGCCGGACCAGCTCGTCGCAGCGGTCTTCCTCCACCTCGCCGCCATCGGGCCTTGCGCGTGGGTATCGAAGCGGGTTCCCGCGGTTGGTGGTGCCGAGGATCGTGCCGCCCAAGTGCGCGATGCCCAGGACCGAAAGGCGCGAGAGCTTGACGACGCCCCCTTCCGGATAGGCTTCGGGCTCGAGCAAGCCGTTGTAGCCGTCGCGGATGCCCCAGCATTCCCACCCGCGCTGCGCGGCCGCCATGACCACCGCGCGGATCACCGCGTTGAGACCGGGGGCGTCGCCCCCGCCGGTGTTGATCGCGATCTTCCTGATCTCGGCCATGGAGCGGCTCAGCCCGACTTCTTGCGCAGCGAGCCGAGCATGGCTTCGAACTCCGGCGCCGCCGCATCGACGGTGCGCTCCGGTCCGGTGAGCTTGAAGAACAAGGCACCCTCCGGCCCCTCGACGATCGCCGCATAGAGCTCGTGGTTCGAGCGCGCGCTCCGGCTCTCTTCCATGCCGACATGCGCGAGGTACGTGCCCCGCACGCGGACCGTGGTGACCTCGAGCCCGTCGACGGTGCGCGACGCCCGCGCCGGCTCGACCGGCGGCTCGAATTCGCGGATCCAGCGCTCGATGTTCGTCTCGGGATCGCCGCCTTGTCCGGGGCCGAAGTAATAGACCGCGCAGCGTGCTTCATCGCGAACGCCCTTGGCCGGAGGAATCCCATAGGTCGCGAGCCGCATGGGATTCGACTCCACCTCGGCCCAGCGCGCCGGGACCTTCCACACGATGCCCGGGTCTCCCCCGCTCTCGACCACGACCTGCGGCGATGCGTCGGTGGTGGGAGTGCGCGATGACATCGGCGCCGGCGGCTGGTGAGTGCTCACCCACGCCCAGATCGCGAGCGCGCCCATGGCGATGAGCGCCACGGCCACCAGGCTCCGCAGCGACATGGATCGAACCTCCGCTCGAGAGTGGTGAGGCGCCTAATCCAGCCGGCGACGCGTATCGGCGTCGAACAGGTGGATGGCTTCGAGATCGAGCCGCAGCGGGACCTTGGCGCCGACGGCGGGGGCGCGATGCGACTCGGCCTTGGCGACGAGCATGTCCTCGCCCACGCGGCCGTGGAACACCGCCTCGCTCCCGAGCAGCTCCACCACCTCGACGATCGCGTCGACGGCGTCGTGCCCGGGAGGAACGCCATCCACCAGCCCGACCTTCTCGGGCCGGATGCCGATCACGACTTTGCGGCCGGCATTCCTGGACGCGGCGTCGCGCCACGATCGCGGCGTGGGCAGCCGCACCGTCGCGGATTCGAGCGTCTCCCCGTTCGGACCCACCGTGGCATTCAAGAAATTCATGGGCGGCGTGCCGATGAACTGTGCGACGAACACGTTCATCGGCCGCTCGTAGACCTCGAGCGGCGTGCCCACCTGCTGCAGCACGCCGTCGTGCAGCACCGCGATGCGGGAGCCCATGGTCATGGCCTCGACCTGATCGTGGGTGACGTAGACGGTCGTGGTCTTCAGATTGCGCTGGAGCCGCGCGATCTCGGCCCGCATCTGCACGCGCAGCTTGGCGTCGAGATTGGACAAGGGCTCGTCGAACAGGAACACGGCGGGCTTGCGCACGATCGCCCGGCCCACCGCGACGCGCTGGCGCTGGCCACCCGACAGCTCGCGGGGCCTGCGGTCGAGCAGGTGCTGGATGTCCAGCACGCGCGCGGCCTCGCCGACGAGCTTCTCGACCTCGGCGGCCGGGAGCTTCCGGATCTTCAAGCCGAACGCCATGTTCTCGCGCACGGTCATGTGGGGATAGAGCGCGTAGGACTGGAACACCATGGCGATGTCCCGCTCCTTGGGCGCCAGGTCGTTGACCACCTTGCCGTCGATCAGCACCTGTCCCGCGGTCACGTCCTCGAGGCCGGCGATCATGCGCAGGGCCGTGGACTTGCCGCATCCCGAGGGGCCCACCAGCACCATGAATTCCTGGTCCCGGATGTCGAGATCCAGATTCTCGATCACCTTCGTCTTCCCGAACGACTTGCTGACGCCCTTGAGCGTGACTCCCGCCATGGCGCGCAGCCTAGGTCCAGCAAGCACCTCCGTCAATCGAGGCCGGCCATCGTTGTTTCCGGCGAAGGAGCGCGGTAGAGTTCCCGGCGCTTCATCCCCACCAGTTTCGAAACCAGGCGAAATCACGAAGTGGAAACGATGCTTCGAGGAGGTTCTTGCATGTCGAGGAAGCTTTGGATCGCGGGATTGATGTCGATGGCCCTCACCGCGGGCGCGCTGGCGTCCGTTGCCGGCGCCGAAGACATGGCGCTGCCGGCTGGCGTCAAGGGCGACATGTTGATGTGGATCAAGGATGCGGAGGACAAGCTCGTCCAGCTCGCCGAGGCGACGCCCGAGGCCAAGTACGCCTGGCGTCCGGGCAAGGGGGTGCGCACCCAGGCCGAGGTCTTCATGCACGTGGTGACGGCCAACTATGGAATCCCGGCGGCCATGGGTGTGGCGCCGCCCCAGGGGTTCACCGGCATGGAGTACGAGAAGTCGCTGACCAAGAAGGCCGACATCCAGAAGGCGCTCAAGGAGTCCTTCGCCCACATGGAGAACGCGCTCGTCGCCGCGAGCGACGCCGACATGGAGAAGGAGATCGAGCTGTTCGGCATGAAGATGACGGAGCGCCGCGCCTTCATGCTGCTGGTCGCTCACTCCCATGAGCATCTCGGCCAGTCGATCGCCTACGCGCGCAGCAACGGCATCGTTCCGCCATGGACCGCCAAGCAGCAGGCGGCCATGAAGGAAGCGACCGAGAAGAAGAAGGCCGAAGGCAAGTAGCCGCATCACGAGGACGGCCCGCCCTCGTCGCGAGGACGGGCCGTTTTCTTTACCTGGCTGGACCGTCGGCTGGGGATGTGAAATCTACATTTGCCTCCGCGGGGCCGGGCCCGCCATGATGCTGGCTCGCGAGCCACGAGCCCCCGCGGCCGCCGGCCGATCGCGATCCCGGAGGAGACATCCATGAAGCGCTTCACGGTCATCCTGATCGCCCTGCTCATCCCGCTGTTCGCCGTCGCGGCCCTGGCCGAGCCTGTCGCAGTCGGCGCCGAGATCACGGTCAAGAAGCCGGTCAAGCTCGCCAAGCTCGCCAAGTCGCCCGAGAAGTTCGTGGGCAAGACGATCCGCATCGAAGGCACGGCGCTCAAGGTCTGCCAGGGCGCGGGTTGCTGGGTGGAGGTGAGCGACGGCAAGGGCGTCACGTTCCTCGCCAAGAGCCTCGACGAGTCCGTGCTCCTTCCCAAGGACAGCGCCGGCCGCTCGATCGTGGTCCAGGGAGTGGTCACCAAGATGGCGCCCAAGACGCATGACCACGAGCACGAAGGCGAAGGCCATGAGTGCCCGGTCCCGACCTTCCTCATCTCGACTCAGGGGGCTCTGCTCCCCTGAACTTCTCAGACACGCCTCGCGGCGGGAGGACATCGTGCCCAAGCTGACGCGCGCCGTACCAGCCGAGATCTTCCCGGCCACCGCCGAGCGACTCGCCTCATGGGAGGCGGACGCCGACGTGATCGGCGTTCTTCTGGTCGGCTCCAAGAGCGTCGGCCATCAGGACGAGCGATCGGACGACGATCTGGAAGTGCTGCTGACCGATGAGGCGTTCCAGCGCCTCGCTCCCGGCGACTGCCATACCATGCACATCGAAGGCGAAGGCTCGATGCGTCAGATCGTCTATGACGCGCAGCTCACCGCGATGAGCGCTCTCGAGCGAAAGCCCGGCTCGAGCCTCGATCTCGACCACTGGCCTTACGAGCGTGCGCGCGTCCTGTTCGCCCGGGACCCCGAGCGTGTGGAGGCGGCGGTGAAGGCCGCGGCGCTGATGACTCCCGAGTTCCGCTCTGCGCGGCTGGCCCATGGAACCATCGACGCATGGGTCTCCGCCCACCGCGCCGTCAAGACGATGGAGCGCGGCTTCCAGGCCGCGGGCACGCTGCTGGTCGCGCGCTCCGCCAAGGCGCTGACGCGCGTGCTGTTCGCGATGGAGTCGCGCTGGGCGCCGCTCGATCACTGGCTCGAGCGCGAGCTCGAGACGCTGGATGACCCGTTGCGCATCGGACCGCGCATCGTGACCGCGCTGAAGGAGCGCCGTCCGGCGCCGCTGCTCGAGGCCCTCACCGCGCTCGAGAATCGGCTGGCGAGCGAAGGCGTGGCCCGCGCCGCCGACCGGCGTGGCATGTTCCTGGAGCTGATCCACGCGAGCCGCGCGGACGAGCGCGCGCGGCACACGCTGCCCTAGGGCTTTGTAAGTCCTTACTGTCCCCGGGGACAGCAAGGAGTTACAACCCCGGCGCCCGCCCCGTGTAGCCGGTGAGCTCGACGTAGCCTCTCCCGGTGACCGGCGTTCCGCGGCTCGTTCCGCCGACGCGCACAGCACCCTCCCAGTAGATCACGCCGCCCATGGTCCGCGATCGGAGCTCCTGATCGTCGAGGACCGGCGTCACCGTCAGGTCCAGATCACGGCTCGGAACCCGCACCTTCCAGCCGTGCGGATACGTGGCGCCCGAAGCCGGACTCTTCCACCGGCGCGCCGGCGTGATCGCGAAGGCCTGCCGCGCGAGGTGCTCGGCGCGCCCCTCCCCTCCGATCCACGTGCCGCTCGAGACCGGCTCGATCGAGCCGTCGCGACGCCGCAGCTGGTAGAGCATCAGCTCCTCGTCGGTGTCGAGCTGGAGCGAGAACCAGTCCCATCCGACCTGGGCCGAGTCGAGCTGGCTGGTGCTGAACTCGTGATCCATCCACGAGGTGCCGCGCACCGCGAGCGAGTCGCCGCCGGCGCGGATTCCTCCCGCCGTCCTCAGCCTCGAGAGCGAGTAATAGTGGGATGCGTTTCCCGGCGCCGCGGACTTGTGGCTGAGGCCGTCCTTGCCATGAACGACCAGCGGCTTGTTCGGGGTGAGCCGCAGGTCCAATGCCAGATCGGACGCGCGGGCCTGCAGACGGTGCGTTCGCTCGTCGGGTTCGAGCGACGCGCTCCAGTCGTCGATCCATACCCGGTAGCGCACCGTGTCGGCGCCGGCCATGCCGAGCGAAGGTCGCGCGACCCGCTCGTGGAACCGGAACCGCCGGCCTTCCACGTCGGTGAGCGCCAGATGCGCGAAGAGGACGTCGTGAGGCGCCCAGGCCGACGCGCTCTGCCGCCACGCAGGATCGATGCCCACGCGAAAGAACGTGAGCTGATAACCGAACCATCTCGTCCCGGCCGCCACGTTGCCGGTGTAGTACCACCACTCGACCCGGTACTCGGGATGCGAGGCGTGGTCGCGGGGAAAGCGAAAGGCGCGCGGCTTGGAGGCGTACTCGTAGCCGGCGGCGATCGCGAGCGCCGCGATCATGGTGAGCGTCGCGGCACCCAGGACGGATTTCCATCGATGCCTGATGTCCGGCATCAGTCCATCCTCATGGCCTCGGCGGCGACGCGGGACGCGGCACGCCGAGCCGGGCCGATGCCGGCGAGCAGCGCGCTCACCACCAGCACCGGAAGCGTCTGCAGGAACATGCGGGGCTCGAGCTGCACGCGGATCGTCCAGCCGAAGTACTGGCGGTTGATGACGTGGATCAGAATCATCGCCAGCGCCAGGCCGCAGACGCAGCCGAGCACCGCGCCGAAGAGCCCGATCAGCCCGCTCTCGACCAGCACGATGCCCTGCACCTGAGCGCGCGACGCCCCGATGGCCCGCAGCACCGCGATCTCGCGTCCGCGCTGAAGGATCAGCGCCGTCAGCGTGCCCGCGACACCCAGCACCGCGACCAGGATGGCGATCGACTGGAGCGCGTAGGTCACCTGGAAGGTCTGATCGAACACTTCCAGCACTCTCGCGCGCAGCTCCTGATGGGGAGTCGCGTTCAGCACGAGGTTCGGCCCGCCGGCATCGAGCACCTGCTGTCTCAAGGCGTCCACGTCGGTTCCCGCGCGCGCGAAGATGGCCAGGCTCTCGACCCGCCGCACGCGCCACAACGACTCGAACAGGGCGCGATCCATGACCACCGCGCCGGCATCGGTGCTGTAGTCGTAGTAGATCCCGACCACGGGTCGGGAGACCCGGCCGCTCGGCGTCTCGAGCGCCAGCTGGTCGCCGACCCGGGTCTTGAAGTGGTGGGCGAAGCTCTCGCTCACGACCACGCCCTGACGGGCCTGGGCCGCCGCCAGAACGTCGCCAGCAGAGCCGCGCGTGAACTGCAGATGTCCGACCCCTTCCTGGACATCGAAATCGAGACCGGCCGCGAAGGCGAGGCGGCCGCGATGACGAAAGCGCGTGCCGCGAAACGTGTCCACCGCAAGGACGTGCGGCAACGTCCGCACCCGCGACACGAACGAGTCCGGGAGCTGGGTGACGCCGAGGTTCTCGCGATGGCCGACCGGCTCGACGTAGAGATCGCCGCGGATCGTCTGCGTCACCCATGTGTCGACCGTGCGGCGGAAGCTGCCCACCATCACGTCGAGGGCGACCCACATGCCGACCGCGACCATGAGCGCACCGACCGCGGCGCTGGTGCGCGCGATCGCGTCCCGCAGATAGCGGGTGCCGAGCATGCCGGAAACGCCCGCCAATCGTCGCAGCAGAGCGCCCATCACTCGCTCGCCGAGACGCGTGAAGACTGGAGCGAGCAGCGCGAAGCCCACGAGCGCCAGGAAGGCGCTCACGAAGCCACCCCCCGGGCGCATCGCACGGATGGTCCACGCCGAGATCGCGACGGCCGCGATGAGCAGGCCGATCCCGGCAGAAGACCAGCGGCCGAGGTGGAGAGGCTGCGCCTCGATCCACAAGCCCTGGCGCAGCGTGACGCCGGGAGGCGTGCGCGAGGCCTCGATCGCAGGAACCAGCGCGGAGCACACCGCGGCCGCCACGCCGACCCCGAAGCCAAGCGCGTACGCGCCGGCATCGGGATGAAGCGATGCCACCTGGCGCACCATGTAGAGATCGCTGAGCGTGCGTCCCACGAGGGTCAGCGCGCCGCGCGCGAGCCAGGTGCCGATCGCGAGCCCGAGCGCCGAGCCGGCGATGCCGAAGAACAGGCCTTCGCCGAGGAACAGGCCAACGACGCCGCCGCGCGTCACGCCGACGGCGCGCAGCATGCCGATCTCGCGCCGCCAGCGGAGCACCGACATCGCCACCGCGTTGAAGATCAGGAACATCGCCACGAACAGGGCGATGAACGAGAGCGCTTCGAGATTCAGCCGGAACGCCTCGACCATGTTTTCCACCTGGCGCGTGCGCCCGGCGGGCAAGTCCACGGTGAGGTCGGCGGAGAGCCGGCGCGCCAGCGCCTCCCTGACGCGGTCGCGAGTGCTTTGATCGACGAGCAGATCCACCCGGTCGATCCGACCGTAGCGGCGGAAGACATCCTGGGCGGTGGCGATGTCGACGATCACCACGCTGCCACCGAGCGCCTGATCGAGATCGGATCCTCCGAGCACGCGACGCACCACCAGAGGCTCCGGGCGCCCGGAGGCCAGGACGGTGAGCGTGTCGCCGGCATGAATCCCAAGGCGCATCGCGTACGAGGCGGT
Organism: Candidatus Eisenbacteria bacterium; assembly: GCA_035712145.1. NCBI lineage: Bacteria > Candidatus Eiseniibacteriota > Candidatus Eiseniibacteriota bacterium. Next base: position 8,589 of record DASTBI010000086.1, read on the forward strand.
GATGAACGCCGAGCGCGGCGCGAGCAGCGAGAGCGCTTCGGATCCCTGGCCGTCATCGCCACGGTCGCCGCGAACCCGCTGGAAGGGCTCCTCCGCGAAGGGGTCGAGTCCCAGCACCAGCACGGTCTCGGGCCAGTCGTCGCGCGCACGCGCCGACCGCGCCGGCAGCGGCCCGCCGGTGCGGGCGCGGGCGAAGACTTCGATGACCGGGGCCGCCGCGCGCACGCCCGGCTCCCGGCGGATCGCGGGATAGAGCCGCTCGTCGAACCCTTCCGAGGAGGCGCTGACCTCGAGGTTCGCCTTGCCGGCAACGGCATCGACCGTGCCGCCGAACGACGCCATCGCCGAGTGGCTGGCGAGCCGGATGGCGACGAAGACCGCCACGCCAAGGCTCACGCCGAGAACGGTGAGCAGGGTGCGCGGCCATTCCTCGGTGAGGCGCCGAAGGATCACCCGCCGCCACACGGCGTTCATCGCGCGTCCGAATCCGCGATGCGTCCGTCGTGGATCTCGATCACTCGCGACGCCGCCGCCGCGGCTTCGCGGCTGTGAGTGACGAGCAGGACCGTGGCGCCGGCCCGCTCACCGAGATCGCGCAACAGCTCGAGCACCCGCTCCGCGGCGCGGGTATCCAGATTGCCGGTCGGCTCGTCGGCCAGCACCAGCGCGGGAGACATCACCAGCGCCCGCGCGATGGCCGCGCGCTGCAGCTCGCCGCCCGACAGCATGTGGGGCCGCGCGTCGCGGCGCGCCTCGAGTCCGACGTCCGCGATGAGCCGGTCCGCGGCCGCCAGGGCCTCGCGCGCGGGACGTCCGGCGAGCTCGGCGGGAAGGGCGACATTCTCACGCACCGTGAGCGTGGAGATCAGATTGAAGAACTGGTAGACGACGCCGATGCGGTCGCGCCGCAGCCGCGTGAGTGCGTCATCGGAGAGCCGGCTCAGCTCCCGGCCTTCGACCCACACTTCGCCCCGAGATGGCGTGTCGATGCCGGCGACCAGGTTGAGCAGAGTGCTCTTCCCCGAGCCGCTGCGACCCATCAGCGCCAGGAACTCGCCGCGCCCGACTTCGAGTGACACGTCGTCGAGCGCGCGCACCAGGCCATCGCCCAGGCGGTACTCCTTGACGACCCTGACCAGCCGCAAGGCAGGCGTCCGCGTGGAATCATCGCTCATGCAAGGCTCTCAACGGCGGTCGGCCGCGGCGCTGCGCGCGCTCTGCACCTCGGCCAGCGTGGCCCGGTAGAGCGAGTCGCGGCCGCCGGTCGCCACGGCGCGAGCCGCCAGCTGCTCGGCCTCGTCGAGACGCTTCCCGCGCTTGAGCAACGCGGTGGCGAGATTGTTCATGGCGTCCGCGTCGTCCGGCCGGTCTCTCAGCGCTCTGCGATAGCACTTCTCGGCGTCGGCCCATTCTCCGGATGCGGCGGCCAGGTTGCCGAGGTTCACGCGCGCCACCGCGAAGTGACGATCGCGCTTCAGCGCCTTGCGATACTCGCGCGCGGCGAGATCCTTGTGCCCCGCCTGCTCGTAAGCCACGCCCAGGTCGTTGTGCTCGGCCGCCGTGAGGGGATCGTTGAGAACGACGATGTGCCCGCAGCCGGAAAGCGTGATGGCCAGCGCGACGGCCAGCCGCCTCACGGACGCCGCACCACGAGCGCCCGGCCCCCGGCCGCGCTCCAGCGTTTCATCAGCCCCTCGCGACCCGTGCTGCGCGGCTTCGAGCCGCCATCGAGGATCGTGACGCGGCTCCGCTGGCCATCCCAGCCGACCAGCACGACGTAGTGATTCTTCCGGAGCGGACCGATGCCGGCATCGATGAGCAGAATCGGCGGCACGTCCTGACCGAGAAACGCCGCCAGCGAATCCTCGCCCGGTTTCTCCACGGCGGCGTCGAAGCCGGCGCGGCGCGCCGCGGCCGCGAGCTCGGTGATGAGCGCCCCGCGCAGGACCGGGTCGTAAGCAGCCTCTGCCTGCGCCTCGGCAGCCGAGTCCGCGCGGTAGTAGCGCATCACCATCTGCAATGCCGCGGGGCCGCAGCGCTCGCGGGCCTGACGGATCACCGGAACCGGAAGAGCCCACGATGACTCCACCGACTTTGCCGGGGAAGACGGCGCGGCGGCCGGCGAGGCCAGGGATACGGCCAGCGCCAGCGCCACGCCTCCGCTCACTTGACGGTGATGTCCTTGTTGAGGAGCTTGAGGATCACGATCACCAGCAAGATGATGATCAGCACCGTGACCAGCGCGCCGAGCGCGTCCCCGCCGGCCGGCAATCCCTTCGATGCCGAAGCCAGCGTGTGCAGGTCCTCGTCCGACATGGACGCCACCTTGAGCTGGGCCTCTTCGGGCGAGACGCCGTAATCACGCAGCTTCTGCACGACCATCCTGTGCTCGAGCGCGCGCTGGACGATCACCAGGTCGGCGTCACGCGTCGAGGTGATGGCGGTCTGCCCCGAGACACGCGAGGGTGCGAGCGCGGCGGCTGCCGGCGCCACGTGCAGCACGCTCCACCAGCAGGCCAGCACCAGAGCGGTGAAATAGCGCAGGGTTCGCGGGAATCGCATGAGGTCCTCCTTGACGGCAGTTCGATGGTCCTGTGGCCGTGCTCCGACACTACCAAGGCCGCGCGCGCGTGGGAACTGCGGGGGCGTGCGGTATCCTTCGACCCATGCGGCGCCTCGCGGCGGCTCTTCTGCTCCTCCTGCTCACGGACTGCGCCGCCCGCCGCGAATCTCTCCTCTATCCGCCGGGCCCCGGCGGAACGCCGCGGCGCGGTGGGCACGCGATCTTCGTGCGCGAAGAGGATCCGGACTACCTCGATCCCGCGCTCTCCTACGGCACCTACAGCGCGCCGATCATCGAGGGCGTGTACCGCGGACTCCTGGAGTACGTCGACGCGCCGGGGCTCGAGGGCGCGCGCCTCGTGCCCGAGCTGGCCGAGACGCTGCCCGACCTCCGTGAGGGCGGCACCCTGTACGCGTTCAAGGTCCGCGCCGCCGCGCGCTTCGGCTCGCCGCTCCATCGGCACATCACCGCCGCCGACTTCAAGTACGCGATCGAGCGGTTGTTTCGAGTCAACTCGCCGGGCATCGACTTCTACACTTCGATCGTCGGCGCCGACCGCGTACGGGACGGCCGCGACACCGCGCTCGCCGGTGTGATTGCGCGCGGAGATTCGCTCTACATCCGGCTCACCCGGCCCGACCCGATCTTCCTCAGCGTGCTTTCGCTGAGCTTCACTTGCCCCTTGCCCCGCGAGATCGTCGAGCGCTGGCCGAACGAGTTCTCCCAGCACACCGTCTCCAGCGGGCCGTTCGAGATCGCGGAGTACGTTCCGCGCCGGCGCGTGCTGCTGGTGCGGAACCACGACTACGCCGGCACGCCAGCGTGGCTCGACACCTTCGAGCTCAGACTGAGCGTCAGCCCGACCAACGCGGTGGCGCTGATTCGCCGCGGCCAGGTCGACGGGGGATTCTTCGAGGTGCCCGCGGCCGAGTTCGGGCGGCTGCGCCGCGACCCCACCTGGCGCCAGCAGGTCATGGTGAGCGACGCGTTGAGCACCTGGTTCGTGTTCATGAACGTGCGGGTCAAGCCATTCAACGATCCGCGCGTGCGCCAGGCGGTCGCGTGGGCCATCGATCGCCGCGCCATCGCCAAGGCGTGGAGCGGGGCCGCGTCGCCGGCTTACGAGTTCCTGCCGCTGGCGATGCCCGGGGCCAAGCCGCTGGACTTCTATCACGGGCCGGACGTGCCACGAGCCAGGCAGCTGCTGCGAGAGGCGGGTTATCCCAACGGCTTCTCGACCCGGCTGTTCGGCTTCACCGCCGGCCCCGAGCCCCGCGTGGCCGCGATCTTGCAGCAGAACCTTGGCGACGTCGGCATCCGCGCGCAGCTCGAGCTGAGCGAGGCCGCGAGCTACACCGCCTTCGCCGGCGATACCAGCAATCGCGTGCCCATGGGGGTGTACGGCTGGTACGCCGACTATCCCGACGCTTCGAACTTCTTCGGCCCGCTGCTCGACGGACGGCGCATCACCCCCATCCAGAACAACAACCTCGGGGTCTTCGACGATCCGATGATCAACGCCGAGATCGACCGCGCCATGGCCACCGCCGACCCCGCCGAGCGCTCGCGGCGGTGGGGACGGCTCGATTCACTGGTGATGGAGAGGGCGCCGGTCGCTCCCACGGTCCACGCGATGGAGACCCGCATCTTCAGCACGCGGATCGGCGGCTGGTATCACCACATCACCCGGCTGATGAAGATCGATCGTCTGTATCTCAAGCAAACGCAACCCGCCCGCCCCGTCGCGAGCAGCGAGCGATGAGCACCGCAGAGGTCGCGCCGCCGATCTCGGACGCGTTGATGATGCCGAAGCGGGAGAACGACGCCTCGTCGCCATGGGAGGCGGCCGGCCGGCGTTTCCTCGCCGACCGCTGGGCCGTCGCGGGCCTCGCCTTCCTGCTCGCGGTCCACATCGTGGCGCTCGCCGCGCCCTGGGCGGTCCCGGCCCTGCTCCATCGCTCGGCCTTCCGCCAGCGGATGAACGACATGGTGCAGGTCGGGGGCCAGAGCGTCGAAGTGGTGTCGGAGGATGGTATCCCGATCGGGCCGGGCGCGGCCTTCCCGCTCGGCGCGGACCTTGCCGGACGCGACGTGCTGTCGCGCGTGATCTATGGAAGCCGCGTGTCGCTGCTGGTCGCGACGCTCGGAACGCTGTTCGCGCTCCTGCTGGGGCTCTCCGCCGGGCTGCTCGCCGGCCTCTATCGCGGCGCCATCGACACGGTGATCTCACGCTTCATCGACGCGATGATGTCGATCCCCGTGCTGCTGCTGGCGATCGCGCTCGCCTCGGTGCTGCGCAGCGGCAGTGTGTGGGTGGTGGTGCTGATTCTCGCGCTGGTCAACTGGACCTATCTCGCGCGGATCATCCGCGCCGAGGTGCTGTCGCTGCGCGAGCGCGACTTCGTCGAGGCGGCGCGCGCGCTGGGCGCGAGCGATCGGGCGATCCTGCTGCGCCACCTGCTGCCCAACCTCGTCGGCCCGGTGCTGGTGTTCGCCACGCTCTCGATGGCCAACAACATCCTGCTCGAGAGCGCGCTCAGCTTCCTCGGCGTCGGCGTCCAGCCTCCCACACCGTCCTGGGGCAACATGATCCAGGAAGGCATGGCGTTCTACGGCGTGGCCTGGTGGATGTCGCTCTTCCCCGGGCTCGCCATCCTGGTCACGGTGGTCTGCTACAACCTCGTCGGGGATGGACTCCGGGACGCCATCGATCCGGCGGGCGCTCGCCGCCGATGATCGCCTTCCTGCTCCGCCGGCTCATGTGGAGCGCGCTGGTGCTGGTCGTGGTCGCCGCCACCACCTTCGCGATCTTCTTCGCGATCCCCGCCAACCCCGCCGCGCTGATCGCCGGCAAGTACGCTTCGCCGAAGACCATCGCCGAGATCGAGGAGCGCCTCGGTCTCGATCAACCCAAGCTGGTCCAGTTCGCGCGCTTCCTGGGACGCGCCGCGCGCGGCGACCTGGGCGAGTCGTACGCCAGCCAGCAGCCGGTCTCGAGCGCGATCGCCAACGCTTTTCCCAAGACCTTCTCGCTGACGCTCGGCGCGATGGCGGTGTGGCTCATGATCGGCATCCCCCTTGGCGTGCTGGGTGCGCTCAAACCCCGTTCGATCTGGGATCGCATGGGCACGTTGATCGCGCTGTTCGGCATCTCCGCGCCCGCGTACTGGCTGGGACTGGTGTTCCTCAAGGTGTTTGCCGACACGCTCGGCTGGTTCCCGCTCGGCGACTACGCCGAGATCAAGCAGGCCGGAGTCCTGGTCTGGGCCCAGCATCTCGCGCTGCCGTGGCTGACGCTGGCGCTCCTCTACGCCGGTTGGTACGCGCGCATGACCCGCAGCCAGATGCTCGAGGTGATGCACCAGGACCACGTGCGCACGGCGTGGGCCAAGGGCCTCGCACCCGCCGACGTGACGCGCCGTCACGTGTGGCGCAATGCGCTCCTGCCGATCGTGACCATGCTCGGCGCCGACGTCGCCGGCCTCATGGGCGGCGCGGTGCTCACCGAGACGGTGTATGGGATTCCCGGGATCGGCGGCCTGGCATGGAAGGCGATCCGCCAGCGCGATCTGCCGATGGTGATGGGCTCGGTGCTGTTCGCCGCGGCGTTCATCGTGGTCGCGAATCTGATCGTCGACCTGGCGTACAGCGCTCTGGATCCGCGAATTCGGACCGAGGGACGAAAGGCGTAGGACCCACTCCCTCCGGAGCCAGGGGTTCAGCGGGGAACGAGGATCGGAGCGCTCGAGACCTCGCGTCCATTGAAACGCAGGCGAAACGAATAGTGGCCGGGCGCAACCGGGAGGTGGTCGCCGCCGAGTCCGTTCCAGATCGACCCCCACACTCCCGGCTTCGTCGAGCGGTCGGCGAGCACCGCGATGGTACCGCCGGTGGAGTCGGCCACGACGAGTTGAACCTCTCCCGCACGGCGAACTTCGTACCCGACGGCGGCGCCCCCAGGTGGAGGCGTCGCCACGACACTGAGTCGCTTCTGACCTGAAGAGCCGGACTCGGATGCACGACCGGGTCCCAGAGTCAGCCCTGTCGATCCGGTGTCGAACATCGTCCTCGGAACGAGCTCATCTCCCTCTCCTTCTTTTGGGCGATCGCTCACCGGCTCGCCGAAGCAGGCGACGGGCTTGGGGGGAAGGGACGATTCCAAGGCGAATCGGATCTTCCCCGAACGTCGCGACTCCGTCGATCGGCTCCACACGGCAACGCGTGACCGGCTCTCCCAGGACGTCGCGGTGGACCAGCCTTTGGGGGCTTCGAGCTTGACGTCCGCCGGCGTGTCGAGCCCGAAGGTCTCGAGCTGCCCGCCGGAGAGAGGAGTCACCTGGTATTCGTATCTCCACACACCGGCCCGGATCTCTCTTGCCACAGCATCGACGCGAAATCGGAAGGTCGACCTCGCGGAGGTGTCGAGGATCGAATCGGCGCCCGTGAATCTCGCGAGGCCCTCGCCCACGAGGCGGCTGCCGACGGTCAGCTTCCTGTGACCGGTGTCCCTCGTCGACTCCGAGTGCGAAGAGGCGACGCACGTGAAGGAGAGAATGGCTGCAATGACGATGGAGTGCTTCATTCGATGGATCCCCGGTGGCGGAGTCTCAGCTGGACGAGAGGGTTATCGGCGGAGTCTCTGTGGATGTTCAGCTCTTGGCATCGAGCAAATGCTGGGTGGTTCAAACCTGGAGCCAGTCCGCCTCCCCCCAACACATGCTGCCCCGGTGACGTAAGCTCCGCGACATGCCATCCTCACCCGCAACCGTCCGCATCACCCTCAAGCATCACGCGCTGGTCCGCCTCACCCACTGGATCAACGTGCCGCTCCTGCTCGGCCTGATCGCCAGCGGGCTGGCCATCTACTGGGCGGCGCCGGTCTTCCTGCACCGCTACGATCCGGAGATCCGCAGTCGCGACTACCTCGCCACGATCGGCGCGGGCATCGCCCGCGCGCTGGGAGATCGCGGCGGCGACCCTCGCAACTGGATCTACGACCACCTGAGCCTCGGGCCGCGGCAGCTCGCGGTGTCGCTGCGCTGGCATTGGGCGCTGGCGTACGTCTTCATGCTCAACGGCACGTTGTACTTCATCGGGCTCGCGCTCGGCGGAGGGTGGCGAGCGCTCCTGCCCAGGCGATCCGACTTCGCCGAGAGCCTGGCGATGATGCGCTACTACCTGGGCGTGATCCCCATGGCGCTGCTGCGAAGGCCGTGGCCCCATCCGGACATCCGGTCCAAGTACAACGCCCTGCAAAGGTCGGCCTATTTCTCGATGTCGTTGTTCAGCCTGCTCGCCATACTCTCGGGGTGGGCGATGCACAAACCCGCGCAGCTCGGCTGGCTGGAGAGGATGTTCGTGAGCTACGACGGCGCCCGGGTGGTGCACTTCGTCTGCATGCTCGTTCTGGGCGGCTTCGTGATCCCGCACGTGGTCCTGGTGATCGCCGACGGCTGGGACACGTTCCGCTCGATGGTGGTGGGCTGGTCCACGCGCGTGAAGGAGAGATCTCATGAACGATGAGTCGCGTGACCGCGAAGGGGTGCCGCACCGCGAGAAGCCCGAGATCGAGAACCCGGAGACACCCGATCGTCCGGAAATGCCCGAGCCCGGGGGCCCCGGTCCCGAGATGCCTCCTCGGAAGGCCCCGGGACCCGAAGTGCCATCGCCCAAGCCGCCGAAAGGGCCGGAGATGCCGCCGCCCCCGCCGCCCGAGCAACCGACACGGCCCGAGCCCTTACCGCGGCCCGAACCCTCCGGAGTGCCGCCGTCACCCGGCGCACCCGAGATCCCGCCCACGCCGCAAGGCCCCGAGGTGCCGCCACGCGAGCGAAGCTTCCTCGCCGAGCGGCCGGAGCCGCCCTTGGACGTGCCGCGCGACCGGCTCGCGGCACAGTCGCGCCGCGACTTTCTGCTGCTCGGTCTCGGGTTCGCCGCCAGCCTGGTGAGCGCATGGTGGCTTCTGCCCGACCGCGCGAAGGGCCGGCTGGTCGGCATCGAGCGCCGTGACCAGCTCGACACGCTGGCGTCCCGCGTCGGGCTCTCGCGCGCCAATCGCGAGAAGACCCTGAATCGCGCCCTCACATTCGACGACGACGTGGCCGAGGCGCTCTATTCCAAGGACCGGCGAGTGCGCACGTACCGCAAGTCCGAGGTCACGCCGCTCAAGAACAACTACCATGGCCGGACTCCGGGACCCGAGCATGTCGCGGGATGGAATCTCTTCGTCAGCGGGATCCAAGGCGGACGCAAGGAGTTCTTCACGCTCGAGCGCCTGCTTGCTCTTCCTTTCCACGAGCAAGTGACGCGGCTCGTGTGCGTCGAAGGCTGGAGCGCGATCGCCTGGTGGGGCGGCATCCGCTTCGCCGATCTGCTCGACCAGTTCCCTCCCGCCGCCGGCGCGCGCTGGGCGGCGTTGCGCTCGGAGATCAGCCTGGACGGCGCCGGGCGCATCGAGCCTTATTACGTGTCGCTCGATCTCGAGACCGCACGCCACCCCCAGACCTTGCTCGCCACCCACATGAACGGCGCTCCGCTGCCGCTCGCGCACGGAGCGCCGCTGCGCCTGCTGGCGCCGGTCAAGCTCGGCCTCAAGAACATCAAGGCGATCACCGACATCGCCTTCACCGCCGAAGAGCCGCCCGACTACTGGAACGAGCGCGGCTACTCGAAGTACGACGGGCTATA
>DASTBI010000087.1 GCA_035712145.1 Candidatus Eisenbacteria bacterium
AATCCGTTCAAGACCACCACGCGCATCGCGTACGTGGTGCGCGGAACGGGTGAGCACGTGCACATCGGCGTCTACGACGTCGCCGGCCGCCGCATGAAGGTGCTGGCCGACGGCTACCAGTCGCCGGGACGGTACGAGCTGAGCTGGGACGGGTCGTCTGATGCCGGAGCGCGCGCCAACAACGGCGTGTACTTCGTGCGCAGCGTCGTCGCCGGCAAGGTTCAGACGATGCGAGTCATCTACGTGAAGTAGAATTGGAGTCCGGCCCGGGTCGCTGAGGCCCGGGCCGGTGCAGACCCGGGACGGCCCCGCCCGCATCCAGGCGGGGCCGTTCGAAATTCGAGGCGCTTCTCATGAGAAAGAACCTCCAGGCGCTCACGGTCCTGGTCCTCGGGCCCATGGCCTGGGCCGGCGTGGCCGGCGGGCAGTGCGTCGTTCCGTCCCTCACCTCGGGGACGGCTCAGACGGCCTCGGCGACGCCGCAGAACTTCAGCTTCAACCAGACCGCTTCGTTCTATACCGCGGTGGGCGTGCGCTCTTCCGCGGGCAGCGACTGGAACCTGGCGCTCTACCAGAACACGGCCGCCTTCCCCGCCTGCGTCAGCGGCAGCCTCGGCGCGTCCACCGGCCTCGGCGGGGTGGACTTCGTGGTGGGGGACTTCAATTCCGGCCACAATCCTCTCGGGATCTACTACCCGCAGGCCACCCGGCTCAGCGGATCGACCGATGGCTTGGTGGAATGGGACTCAGGGTCCAACTCACTCACGGTCAACGGACCGCTCGTCAATCGCACCACTGGCGCCACCGACGTCCTGGAGGTGTGGGACGTCAATCTTCAGGCCGGCCACCAGTATCGATTCCAGTTCAGCCGCACCGGGGCCGACGTGAAGCTGCTGCTCTTCAAGAGCAACCCCGGTGTCTACTGGGTGGGCCGGACGGCGAAGCTGTTGGAAGCGACGGGCAATGCCGACTACACGGCTCCCAGCAGCGGCTTCTACGGCGTCGTGGTCGTCAATGACAACGGCGCCAACGGCTCCTATACGCTCGGCGTGGGAGAGTGCCGGACGCCCGACGCCCTCACCTCGGGGATGAGCGTGAGCACCTCGGGCCTCGCCGAGCGCACCTACGTCTGCGATCCGAACGCCACCTTCTTCACCGCCATCGGAGCGCGGGGAGCGTCCGACTGGAACGTGGCATCCTTCAGCGAGAATGTCGCGGGCACCTATCCCAGCTGCCTTTCCAGCCAGCTCGTGGCCTCGACGCTGGCGGCCCCGACGGTCGACTTCGTCGTCGGCAACTACACCGATCAGCTCCTCATGCCTTTCTACGCGCGGGTCTTCCTGAACCAGGGCCAGGGATCAGGATCCGCTCGCGTCGAGTGGGACGCCGGCGCCGACTTCGTCCAGGTGAACGGAAGCCAGATCGACCGCAACACGGACGCGAACGACGTGCTCGAGGTGTGGGACGTGTTCCTGACCTCGGGACAGCCCTACCAGATCCTGTTCAACACCACCGGCGCCAACCTCGCCCTCTTCCTGTTCCGGCCCGGGCAGACATGGCAGGGACGGAGCGCCGCGTTGTTCCAGCGCCCGGGCTCGCCCCTGTACCAGCAGTACATCCCCACCAACACGGGCTGGCATGGAGCCGTGGTGGTGAACCAGGACGGTGGCACCGGCACCTATCAGCTGCGGATCAACCAGGGCGCCGTGGGTGTTGAAGAGGAAGGACCCGTGGCGACCACGCTGGACGGCATCTCGCCGAACCCGGCTCATGGCCCTGCGCGCATCGACTTCGCCCTCCGCCAGCCTTCGCGGGTCTCGTTCCAGGTCATCGACGTCGCCGGACGCGTGGTGTCCGAGACGCCGGAGCGCGCCTGGTCGGGCGGGCGCTGGTCCCTGAGATGGGACGCCAAGGCCAGCAGCGGTGGCCGCCTGGCTCCAGGGGTCTACTTCGTCCGCATGCAGGTGGACGGCCACTCCGCGGCGCTCAAGAAGCTGGCGCTCCTCAACTAGCCGGTACGAGGCAAGGCCCGGGTCCACCGGTCTTGGGCGGCCTTCCGGGCTCGTGCTAGACTCGTTCGCGCTTTCCCACCTTGGCCGAGAGGGGTTCCCCACGTGAAGTTCTGGTTTGGCAGCTTGTTGGCGATTTGCATCCTCGCTTCCTCGGCGCTCGCGGCGGACAAGAAGACGGATGCGAAGCCGGCCAAGGCCCCCATCGACAGCCTCGCCATGCTCGAGCGCGCGGTGGCCAAGGACTCCAGCAACTTCAACAACCTGCTCGCCCTGGGGACCAAGTACGTCGAGCGCGACCGTCCGCTCGAGGCCCAGCGCGTGCTGACCCGGGCGAACGTGGTGAAGCCCAAGAACGTCAAGGTGCTGGTCAATCTCGGGGCCGCCTACGACGCCGCCGGCTCGCCCGCCGACGCCCAGAGGTACTACCGCCAGGCTCTGGAGGTGGCGCCCGGCGACATGGTTGCCTCGTGCCGGCTCGCCAGCTCGCTCTACGCCCAGGGGAAGCACTCCGAGTCCATGGACCTCCTGCGGGGCGTGATCCAGCAGAAGCCGGTCGCCTACTGCGCGTACTTCACGATGGGCGTCGCCTTCGCCGACGCGGGGATCTATCGCGAGGCGATCCGGATGTGGAAGAAGGTGGTCGAGATCGCCCCCGATTCACCCGAAGCCGCCAGCGCCCGCGAGAGCATCGAAGTCCTCCAGAAGTTCGTCGGGATGTGACCCGACGCCGCGGGCTTAGCGCACGCGGCACCATGCTCGGCATCGTCGGCGCCCGCCGTTCCGAGGAGCGGTCGTGATCTATCTGGACCACAACGCATCCACGCCCGTACGGGCCGAGGTGGCCGAGGCCATTCAGGCCTGCCTCACGGATCTGCACGGCAACGCCTCCAGCCTCCATCGCGAGGGTCAGCGCGCGCGCGCCGCGGTCGAGAAGGCCCGTGACCAGGTGGCTGCGCTGGTGCACGCGCGAGGCTCCGAGGTGGTGTTCGTGAGCGGCGGCACCGAGGGCGATCACCTGGCGCTGGTCGGCGGCGCGTGGGCCCTCGCATCTCGAGGTCGCCGCGTGGCGATCTCGGCCATCGAGCACCACGCCATCCACGGCGCCGGGGAGGTGCTCCAGGAGCACGGCTTCGCGGTCGAGCACCTGCCGGTCGACGCCAACGGCGTGCTGGACCGATCCGCGCTGGATCGACTGCCGGCGGACACCGCGCTGGTCGCCCTCATGCTCGCCAACAACGAGACCGGCGCGTTGCAGCCGGTGGCCGAGGCGGCGGCCTGGGCGCATCGCCGTGGCGCGCGGCTGGTCTGCGACGCGGTGCAGGCGTGCGGCAAGGTGTCCGTCGACGCCGAGGCGCTCGACGTCGACTATCTGGTGATCTCGGGGCACAAGATCGGCGGGGTGAAGGGCGCGGGCGCCCTGGTGGTGCGGCGCGGGGCGCCGCTCTCGCCGCTCTTCCGTGGCAGCGGGCACGAGGGAGGCCGGCGCGGCGGCACCGAGAACGTGCCCGGCATCGTGGGTCTCGGCGTGGCGGCGGAGCTGGCGGCACGCGATCTCGAGCAGGAGTCCACGCGACTCTCGGGTCTTCGCGATCGCCTCGAGGCGGCCATCCTCGCCGCCGACCGGAACGCGGTGTTCCACTCTCGCGGCGCCGCACGGCTGCCCAACACGGTCAATGCGTCGTTCCCCGGTGCGCGCAGCGACTCGCTCCTCATGGCGCTCGATGCCAAAGGCGTCGCGGTCTCCGCGGGGGCCGCCTGCGCGAGCGGCGCGGTCGAACCCTCACCGGTGCTGAATGCGATGGGCGTCCCCCGCGAGCTGGCGGTGTGCGCGATCCGCTTCTCGCTGGGGCGCACCACGACCGCCGGCGAGATCGACCAGGTGTCGGCCGTCCTGCCCGAGGCGCTGCGCGCGGCGCGCGCCGCAACCCCGGTGATCGCGTGAGCCCGGCTCGCAAGGTCCTCGCCGCGATGAGCGGCGGCGTCGATTCCGCGGTGGCCGCCGCCCTGCTCGCCGAGCAGGGTCACACGATCACGGGGGTGACGCTCAAGCTGTGGTGCTACGGCACCTCGCCGGTGAGCCCGCGCGCCTGCTGCACGCTGGACGCGATCGACGATGCGCGGGCCGTGGCGCGGCGCATGGGGTTCCCGCATTACGTCGTGGACGCCGAGGAGGTGTTCCGCGCTCGCGTGCTCCAGCCTTTCCTCGATGCGTACGCCGCGGGGCGCACGCCCTATCCCTGCGCGCTGTGCAACCAGCACCTCAAGTTTGGCGATCTGGTTTCGCGCATGGAGCTGATCGGCGCCGATGCGCTCGCGACCGGTCACTACGCGCGGGCCGAGCGCATGCCGGACGGGGCGGTGGCGCTGCGGCGTGCGGTGGACCCCGCCAAGGATCAGTCCTACGCGCTCGCGCTGGTGCCGCGCGCGGCGCTCGAGCGCGCGCTGTTCCCGCTCGGTGAGCTGACCAAGGAGGAGGTCCGGGCTCACGCCGAGCGGCTCCAGCTCTCCGTGTGGGACAAGCCGGAGAGTCAGGATCTGTGCTTCGTCCCGGACGGCGATTACGCGGGCTTCATGGTCGACAAGCTCGGCGAGCGGCGGGGCACGGAGCCGGGCCCGATCGAGGACGCGAGCGGGCATCGGCTGGGCATGCACCGCGGCATCATCCACTACACGGTCGGACAGCGCCGCGGTCTCGGCATCGCGGCGGCGGAGCCGCTCTACGTGCTCGCCATCGAGCCGGCGCGCGATGCGGTCGTGGTGGGACCGCGCGATGCGCTCGAGAGTCCCGGGCTCGTCACCGAGCCGATGAACTGGCTGTTGGGAGCACCGCCGACCTCCGCGATTCGAGTCGCGGCGAAGATTCGCTATCACCATCCGCCCGCCGAGGCCGAGGCACACCCGGGTGAAGGGGGACGCGTGGAGGTGCGTTTCACGCATCCCCAGTCGGCCATCACGCCGGGGCAGACCTGCGTCCTCTACGACGGTGACCGGGTGATCGGCGGCGCCGCGATCGCTCACGCGCTGAGTGCTTGGCCGGGCGACTCGCGGCGGGACCCGGCTCCGATCGCTTCGTGAGCGGCCTGCCTTCGCCCGAAGCCATTTTCGAGACCCGAACCCTCGACGTCTGTCTGGCCTGCGGCGGCACGCGCCTCATCCGCCTGCCTCTCCGCTACGAGTATCGCGGCGTTTCCTTTCCCATGGCCGAGTGCGCGAGCTGTGGCATGCGCTTCCTCGCCGTGCAGCCCGTCGGTGAATCGCTGGCTTCGCTCTACGCCGAGCCTTACTTCGAAGCCGATTTTCGCTGCGGGCGGAGCGACGCCCGCTCGTTCGACGAGACGGCCTTCGTCGAGGAGAACCGCGGCCTGCTCGAGGCCTTCGAGACGCTGCGCCCGCCGGGACGGTTGCTGGAGGTGGGATGCGCCTCGGGATGGCTGCTCAAGCATGCCGTGGCACGAGGCTGGAACTCGCGCGGGGTGGAGCCTTCGGCGCCCGCCGCGGCGTTCGCACGCTCGCTCGGTCTCGAAGTCTTCCAGGGCGACTTGATCTCGGCGTCGCTGCCTTCCGAGAGCGCCGATCTGGTGTACATGGGAGACGTGCTCGAGCACGTGCCCGACTGTCGAGCCACGTTGACCGAGGTGGCGAGGATCCTAGCCCCTTCAGGCTGGCTCTATCTCCGCGGCCCGATCACGACGCACTCGCTGGCGCGATCGCTCGCCCTCAGGCTCTACGGACTCGCCGGCCGCGTCATCGTCCTGCGCGAGCCGCCTTACCACTTGTGGGAGTTCAGGCCACGGCCGCTCGCTCGGCTCATGGCCAGCGCGGGACTCGAGACGGTGCGCCTCCGCCAGACCAAGATCCCGCCAGGCCGCGCCTACGGACGCAAGAGCGCCCTTCAGGCAACGGTGATGAGCATGGTCGACGTGGTCAATCTGCCGGTCACCCGGGTCTTCAATGCCCGCGGGGACCGTCTCACCTTGGTGGCGCGCAAGCCATTAGCGGCTTCCCCCGCCTAGAAACGGGGTCAAGCCGCCGCCGGAAGAGGACGAAAACCCGGTATCCCCAAGCCCGACCGGGAGGGCTCCATGAAGTCCGAAGCACTCATCCAGCGCCTCGAAGCGCAGGCCGCGCGCGGGGCTTCGTTCGAGCATCTCCTCGAGGATGCCGTGCTGGGCATCCACGAGTTCGACCCGCGCTTCCACTGGACCGGGATCTACGAGCTGTTTCCCGACAACGTGCTCCGGCTCGGCCCGTTCATCGGCGCGCCCACCGACCACGTCTTCATCGGGGTCGGCCGCGGGGTGTGCGGCACGGCGGTGGCCGAGAAGCGCAACATGAACATCCCCGACGTCACCAAGATCTCGAACTACCTGGCGTGCAGCAGCGATACGCGCTCCGAGCTGGTGGTGCTGATCCGCTCGGGTGATGCGATCTACGCCCAGATCGACATCGACAGCCACGAGATCGCGGCATTCGACGACAGCGACGTCGAGGACGTTCAGCGGATCGCCGACTGGCTGGCTCGGCTCTATGCCTCTCGTCCGGCCATGAAGCACGGGACCTAGAGGCTCAGATGGAGCCCGCGGTCCCGAGGAGCGACTCGAGCGACGCGCTCGAGCGCTTGCTCGACGACTTGCTGGCCGCCGAGACCGCGCCGGCCGTGGTGGAGAGGGGTGCTCGCTGGCTTGCGCAGATGTCGGGTGCGGCGTCCGCCGCCATCTTCCTGTTCGAGGAAGGGCGCCCGACCATCGAAGGCTGGCATCCCATCACCGTGGCCGAAACGTCGCAGGCGGCCCCGCTGCGGACGCTGGCTCGCGAGGCGATGGGGCTTCCGCTCGGGCCCGAGGCCGGAGAGCCGATCCCTCCCCTTCCGGGGCTGGCGCGACTTCCGCTCGTCTTCCATGGGCGCACCCTGGGTTATGCGCTGCTCCTGCCCGGCGATCTGCCGCCCGCGTGCGGCCCCGCGGTTCAGCGCGCGGTGCGGGCCATCGCCTGCCGCGCCGGCGCCGAGGCGGAGATCGCCGCCAGCCACGGCGCCCACGCGCGCTATCAGCGGTGGTTCAAGACGCTCGACGAGCAGCTGCGCGTGCTGGATCGCGAGCGCCAGAAGTTCGCCGCCATCGTGCATTCCTCCGACGCCCCGGTATTCGTCACCGATCGCGCCCGCGTCATTCGCTGGACCAATTCCGTCATGGCCGAAAGCAAGGGCGAATCGGGAGGCGCGTGGATCGGGCTCTCTTGCCGCGACGCGTGCCGTCACTTCACCGACGGACCCGACGAGGATCCTTGCCGCAGCTGCCCGGTCTCTCAGGTGCTCGAGAGGAACAGCGTCGTCCACCGTGAGTATCGCGACATGCGCGACGGCCGCGACCGGAGCCTCTACCTCAGCGCCCTCCCGATCCGCGACCCGAGCGGGACGCCGGAAGAGGTGATGGTGACGCTCCAGGACCTGAGCGACCTCGAGATACTGCGTGCCTCCGAGGCGCGCTACCGCTTGCTGTTCGAGCGCAGCTCGCGCGGGATTGCGATGATCGATCCAGACACGCACGCCATCCTGCTCGCCAACTCGACGGCGAGCCGCATGACCGGGCATCCGCCCGAGCAGCTCAACGCCCTGACGCTCGAGGATCTGCATTCGCCCGAGGAGTGGCGAAAGCTCGAGCCGGTCTACACCGTGGGGCTCACGGGTGGCGTGCTCGATCCAATGGACTGCGAGATCACGAGACGCGACGGCGAATCACGCCAGGCCGTGGTCAGCGGCACGCGCGCGGAGCTCGATGGCCGGCAGGTGCTGATGCTCGAGTTCCGAGACGTCACCGAGACGCGGCGCGTGGAGGAGGCGCTCCGCCAGACCGAAGCCCGCCTGCGTGTGGTGGTGGCTGCGAGCCCGATCATCCTGTTCGCGATCGACCGCCACGGGGTCATCACGCTCGCCGAAGGCAAGGGGCTCGAGCGGCTGAGCCAGGAAGGTGGTCTCGCGGGCATCTCGGTCTTCGACTTGTATCAGGACTATCCCGAAGCTCTGGCCGACGTGCGGCGCGCGCTGGCGGGCGAGGAGTTCACCACCATCCTCGAGGTTCGCGGGCTGGCTTTCGAGACCAGCTTCTCGCCGCTGAAGAGCCCGGACGGCGAGAACCTCGGCGTGATCGGCGTCGCCACCGACGTCACCGAGCGCCGCCGGCTGAGCGAGCAGCTGCGTCAGGCGCAGCGCATGGAGGCGATCGGCCGGCTTGCCGGAGGCGTCGCCCATGACTTCAACAACCTGCTCGCCGCCATGCTCGGGCACAGCGAGCTCATGCTGGGGCGCCTGGAGGCCGGCCATCCGCTGCGGAGGAACGCCGAGGAGGTGCAGAAGGCGGCCTCGCGGGGCGCCTTGCTCACGCGCCAGCTGCTCTCGTTCGGACGCAAGGACGTGATCGTGCCGAAGGTGATCGACATGAACGCCGTGGTCGCCGGCATGGAAGGGATGCTGCGCCGCCTGATCGGCGAGGACATCGAGTACGAAAGCGTCGGGTCGCCGCGCGAGGCTCCGGTGCGCGCCGACCGCGGGCAGCTCGAGCAGGTCATTCTCAATCTGGTGGTGAACGCGCGCGATGCCATGCCTCAGGGCGGCCAGCTCACCGTCGAGGTCGGCGAGGCGCAGCTCGACGAGGCCTACGTCGCGTCTCATCCGGCCGCTCGCGTCGGCCGGCACGTCGTGCTGGCCGTCACCGACACCGGCTGCGGCATGGACGCCGAGACGCTGGCACACGTGTTCGAGCCATTCTTCACCACCAAGGAGCGTGGCAAAGGGACGGGACTGGGATTGGCGACGGTGTACGGCATCGTCGAGCAGTCCGGCGGGCAGGTGCTGGCCTACAGCGAGCCGGGCGTCGGCTCGTCCTTCAAGGTCTATCTCCCGTTCGTCGCCGAAGCGGTGGAGGCGGAAGCGGAGGCTCGGGTCGTTGCCGCGCCGCGCGGCGGCACCGAGACCATCCTGGTGGTCGAGGACGAGGATGCGGTCCGGGCCACCGCCGTCGAGGCGCTCGAGACCAGCGGCTACACCGTGCTCCAGGGCCGCGATGGCGTCGAGGCGCTCGCCGTGGCCGGGGCGCACCGCGGCGAGATCCACCTGCTGGTGAGCGACGTGGTCATGCCGCGCATGGGCGGCGGCGAGCTCGCCCTGCGGCTCGCCGCGCAAAGGCCCAGCATCCGCGTGCTCTTCATCTCCGGCTACCCCGACGACGCGGTGGTGCGGCATGGCGTGGTCGAGCGCGGCGCGCCGCTGCTGCAGAAGCCGTTTGCGCTCTCCGACTTCGTGCGCCGCGTGCGCGACGTCCTGGACGCGCCGCGACGCAAAGCCGCCTAGAAAACGGGCCCGGGGCAGAGGCGGGTCTTCCCTGACGGCCGCCTTGGCTTCCAGGTTTTCTGCTAGCCTGCCCGCTCCCCATGCCCGCCGACACCCGTGCTCCCGCGGTCCTCACCCGTGATCTTCGCCGCACGTACCGCGCTTCGCGCGGCGGGGGCGAGGTCGTAGCGCTCGCAGGGGTCGACGTGCGCATCGAGCACGGCGAGATCTTCGGCTTGCTGGGGCCGAACGGCGCCGGCAAGACCACGTTCATCAAGATCCTCACCACGCTGCTCTTCCCGACCTCCGGCGAAGCGCGGGTCGTGGGCTACGACGTGGTGCGGGAATCGCAGGAGGTGCGCCGCCGCATCGCACTGGTCTCGGGCGGCGAATCGAGCGGCTACGGCATTCTCACGGTGCGGGAGTGCCTGTGGATGTTCGCGCAGTACTACGGCGTCCCTTCACGGATCGCCTGGCCGCGCGCCGATGAGCTGATCGCGGTCGTCGGCCTCGAAGAGCAGACCCACTCGCGCATCAACCGGCTCTCCACCGGACAGCGCCAGCGGATGAACTTCGCGCGCGCGTTCGTGAGCGACCCCGAGGTGCTGTTCCTCGACGAGCCCACGCTCGGCATGGACGTGAACGCCGCTCGCAAGCTGCGCGACTACGTGGCGCGCTGGGTGCGGGAGCGGGAGGGACGCACCGTGCTGCTCACCACCCACTACATGGCGGAGGCGGAGCAGCTGTGCGACCGCGTGGCGATCATCGACCGCGGCCAGGTGCTGGCCTGCGACAGCACGCCGGCGCTGCGCCGCCAGGTGCAAGGCGGCCAGCACGTCGAGCTCGAGGTGCGCGGCGCCGGCCCGGAGCTGGATCTCGCCTCGCTCTCGGGGGTGCAGGCGGTCTGGGGCGCCCCTCATCCCGATCGCGGCACGCGGGCGCTCAAGTTCCGCCTTCCCGAAGGCGAGGTGCTGGGCGAAGTGCTGCGCCGCCTCGAAGCGCAGAGCATCCAGGTGGACAGTGTGTCGACGCGCGAAACCACGCTCGAGGACGTGTTCATCGCCATCGTCGGCCGCGGCCTGGAGGAGACGGAGACCCCATCGTGAAGCCGGGCGAGGGCCTCGTCCACTTTCTGCGCGCCGCCTATGCGCGCACGTACGTCCGCATGGTCGGCTCTTTTCGCGAGCCGGTGTGGCTCGTCACCGACGCGATCCTTCCGCCGGTCGGGATGTGCGCCTTCGTGCTGCTCTACCGCGCGCTCGGCGCGCCGCCGAGCTTCGAGGCGCTGGCGGTGCTGGGCGGCATCCTCTCGGCGTTCTGGATCAACGTGCTGTGGGGGATGGGCACACAGCTCTACTGGGAGAAGCAGCAGGGCCAGCTCCAGCTCTACTTCGTCTCGCCCGTCTCGCGCATGGCGATCCTCACCGGCATGGCGGTCGGCGGAGTGATGGCCACGACCATCCGCAGCGTGGTGGGCATCGCACTCGGCTTCGGACTGCTCGGGGTGCGGGTGCCCGCCTTCGATGTGGGGATGCTGGCTCTGGTGTTCGTGGTCTCGATGGTCGCCCTCTACGCGCTCGGCATGATCCTGTCCTCGGTGTTCCTGCTGTTCGGCCGCGAAGCCTGGCACGTGTCGAACGCGCTCCAGGAGCCGGTCTATTTCATGTCGGGGCTCTACTTCCCGCTGCGCACGCTGGGGGCGGCGGGCTGGGCGCTGGCCGGGATCATCCCGCTTGGATTGGGCGTCGACGCGATGCGCCAGGTGCTGCTGGGAGACGCCGCGCGGGGACTGGCGCCGGTCGCGGTGGAGACCGGGATCCTGGCGGGGCTCGCCGTGGTGTTCCTGATCGGCGCGCGGCTCGCGCTTGGGCATCTCGAGACGCTCTCGAAGCGCGAAGGCCGGCTCGCGCAACGCTGGCAATGAGGATCCTCGCCGCACGATTGCGCACCGCCGCCTGGCTCGGCTGGCAGATCGAGTCCAACTGGACCGCGCCGTTCCTGTTCGTGGTGTACGCGGTGCTGCGACCCCTGGCGATGGCGCTGATCCTGGCCGGCATGTACTGGGCCGTCGCGCCCGAAGCCGCGCGCCGCGAGGCCTTCATCGGCTTCTATCTCGCCAACGCCTTCCACGTCTACGTCACCCAGGTCATGGTCGGCATGGGATGGGTGGTGGTCGAGGAGCGCGAGGACTACGAGACGCTGAAGTACGTCTACACCTCGCCGATGGGCATGCTCACCTATCTCGCCGGCCGCTCGACCGTGAAGCTCGTGCTCGGCACCGTGAGCATGCTGCTCGCGCTCGGCGTCGGCTGGTTCGCGCTCGGCCTGCGCTGGGACTGGGCGAGCGTGGCGTGGGGGCCATTCCTGCTCACGTACGGATTGGGCCTCGTGGCGTGCGTCTACCTGGGGTTCCTGGTGGCCGGTGCGGCGATGTTGCTTCCACGCATCGCGATCACGCTCAACGAGGCGCTGGCGGTGGCGTTCTATCTGCTGTGTGGCGTGATCTTCCCGATCGATCTGCTGCCAGCCGGCCTGCGGCATCTCGCGCTGGCGTTCCCGTTCACCTACTGGTACGAGGCCCTGCGCCGATTCCTGATCGGGCAGGGGGCCAGCCAGCAGCTGAGCGCCTGGCCCGACGGCCTCCTGCTCACCGTGCTGGCCGCGACCACGCTCGCTTTCGCGATCCTTTCCCACTGGGGCTACATGGCCATGGAGCGGCACGCGCGCCGCCTGGGGCGCCTGGATCAGACCACGCTCTTCTGAACGCCCGTGTAAGGCGCGCGGGACAGATTCTCCAAAGTTCAGGACCCGGATGACCCAATCTCGCCGAGTGCCATCCGGCAAGTCCTGATCACCCAACGGATTGACGGGACCTCCGCGCCGAGCCCCGCGTGGCCTTCCTCTTGCGTGAGTGCCCACTCATTCGGGCCGCGAGCGCTGCACCCCAGGACGTACCCCGCCCAGTCGAGGCTCCCCTGATTCCCAGCCAGACATCCAGCGCCGTGGGCCTTCGGCGAGCTTTGGCGATCGCCGTCCTGATGGCGGCCCTGATCTCGATGGCCGTTCCGGCAGGCGCCGCACGCATCGTGCTGCGTCCCGATGGCAGCGGGGACGTGCCCACGTTCCAGGCCGGCGTGGACTGCGTGCTCGGACGGACCTGCGATCCTTTTCCCGACACGCTGGTGGTGGAGCCCGGCGATTACGCGGAGGACGTGTTCTTCGACATGTCGGCGCCCGCTTTCTATGCGCGCATCGTCTGCCCCGCGGGTCCCGCCGCGACGCGCATTCGCAGCATCGCCTCGGGGGGTGGCTACAACGCGCGCATCACCATCGAAGGGCTCCAGGTCGACGGCCGGGTGACCAGCGACCTGTCCGGCACGCCGCTCCGCTGGGTCGGCTGCCGGTTCATGGGTGATGCGTTCTCGCACTCGTTCATCGGCAATCAGCTCTTCAATGACTGCGAGTTCCGCGCCCGTCTCGACGTCTCCGGCGCCGGAGCGCTCGATCGCTGCCTGTTCGTCGGCGCGCGGGCATCGCTCCAGCTCGCGGTGTTCGGCCTCAGCATTCGCGATTGCGTGTTCCAGGACTGCGCCGACACCGCCGTGGTCGCGACCCCCGGGGATGCGTCGCACCTGTCCTTCGAGCGCTGCACGTTCCGTTCGGTCGACCGCGCGATCGTGGTCAACCCCGATTCCATCTACCAGCGCGACGGCCTGCGGGTGGTCGATTCGCGGTTCGAGGACGTGCGCTACGAGGCCATCTCCTACGATTCCCGCCGTGATTTCGCTCAGAGCTGGCTCAAGTTCGTGGTGCTGCGGTCCAGCTTCACGCGCTGCGGCGCCGGCCTGCGGGTGAAAGGGAATGCCCGCATCGACCTCACCATGGTGTCCGACACCCTCCAGGACACCGAGGGCCCGGCGATCGTGGCGGAAGGGCAGCTCAACTGGTCCCTCGACAGCCTGGTGGTTCGCCGCGGCGGAGGCGCGGGCATCGTGCTGCGTGAGAAGAACGACCAGGCGCCGCTCTTCCGCTCGATCACCCATTCGTTGATCGAGGAAAACCTCGGTGACGGCCTCGCCATCGAGGCCGGTCCCGAGGCCGATTTCCCTCGTCGCCGTATCGTCGGCAACGTGTTCGCGCGCAACCGCGGCGCCGGCGTGCGCGCGAGCGACGGGGTCACGCTGCTCGAGAACCTCGCCGCGTCGAATGGAGGCGACGGATTCCGTTTGACTCCGAGCCGGGCGACCGGGGACAGCATCCGCTTCAACACGCTCTACGGAAACGGCGGCGGGATTCGGGTCACCGGACCATCGGCCGGACCCGAGGCGGTCGTGTTCCTGGAGAACAACCTGGCGGTGGAGAACGCCGGCGTCGGCATCGCGCTCGAAGGCCTCCTCACCGCATCGGTCCGGGACAACAATGTCTGGGGCAACCATGCGAGGGACTTCCAGGGTGTTTCGGTCGCATCGAATCTCAGCGTGAATCCGCTGTTCTGCGACCCGGCGGCCTTCGACTTCCATCTGGCGGAGAACTCGCCGATCAAGCCGGGGGGCTCGCAAGGCCAGATCGGCGCGTTTGGCGTCGGGTGCGAGCGTCAGGTGGTCGCGGTCAATCCATCGGTCGGCGCCAGGCTCGCGATCGGGCGCGTGGCGCCGAACCCGCTGGTCGGAGGGCGCGAGGTCACGGTGTCGTTCACGCTTCCTAGCGCCGGCGCGGCCACCATGGAGGTGCTCGATGCGGCCGGGCGGCGGCTCTCGAGCCGCGAATTGGCCGCCCATGAGGCCGGCACGCAGCGAGTGCAGCTGCGGATGCAGGATCTGTCGCCGGGGATCTACTGGGTGCGGGTCGCGCAGGCCGGGCAGGCGGCAGCTTCCAAGATCAGCATCGTGCCCTGAGGCTCAGGCCAGGGCTTCGATCGAGCGCCTGCGCGCATGCCGCCGTCGCGCGCCGATCACGAGCGCGAGGGCCGCGATCACGACGCCGGTGCCAGCGATCGACGGCCACCACCATCGAGGTCTCGCCTGGAGCGGCACCCGGACGTCGCCATTGCCGAACAACGCATGCCCGGCCCAGTGGCGCGGGGCGCGGGTCGCAGGATCGCCGCGCAGAACCTGATCGGCCCACGCCATGGCCTCGGCGACGGTTCCGCCGCCCGCGAGCCGTGTGTAGAACGCTTCGGTCCAGCGTTTCGCGCTGCCGTCCTCGATCGGCCAGAGATTGACCACGACCGCCTCGGCGCCGGACGCGAGGAGAGCGGTGGCCAGAGCCTGCGCTCCGACTCCGGGAAGCCGGGTGCCGCGGGCCGGCTCGCACGCCGGCAGCACCACCAGCCGGGCGCCGAGCGAGGCCGTCGCGGCCGTGGCCGCGCGCCAGTAAGGATCGCGATCCGATCTCGATGGGCGCTCGAGCAGGATGCCGGAATACCAGGGATGATGATCGTCGAGCCGCGCGCGGGTGACGAGGTGGAGGACATCGTAGTCGGCGAGACGCTCGGGACTGACGGCGCCTGAGCGTTCGGCGGTGCGGACGTCGATCCCCTGATAGCGCGCCCCCAGGTCCTCGACCTCGCTCGCCGCGCGCGAGCTGGGCGCGCCATCCTCCTCGCTGGGTCCGGCCAGCGCCAGCACACGGCCCTTCGCGTCAGAAGGCTTCGTCTCACGCGACGCGGCCAGCCACGAGGCCGAAGGAAAGCGCTCGATGGTGTGGCTCGCGGCCAGCACGGCTGCGTTTCGGGAAGAGTCGGGTAGCGCCAGAGCCCCGAGAGGGAATGCGGCCAGCTCGCCCGCGGCCGTGAAGACGATGCGCTGGCTGCGTTCCACGAGATCGGCGATGCCGGCGAGCAGCGAGGCGCCGAGCCGAGCCGCCGAAGAGTCCCACGCCGCCTGCTCGACGCCTTCGGCGCCCCGCGCGATCAGGCTCGAGAACGTTCCCGTCCGCCGCAGCAGATCCTTGGCTCGCGGCAGCCGGACCAGCCTCAGGCTGTCCCGGGTGAGCGCGAACAGATAGGAGGCGCTCGATCCAAGCCACAGATCGAGCAACAGCTCTCCCTCGCGAAGCACCGCGTGCTGCAGGGAGTCCGCGGTGAGCGCCGGGCTCGTGAATCGCGCCGGGAGGTCGGGGGGGCGCTGCGGGCCGAGCGTGCGCTCGACCAGCGGGCGGCTCCGCAGACGCTGCAGGGTGTCGAATGCCGCGCGCGCGCGCGACTCGAGCGCCGTGTCGGCGGTCCGTGCCATCGCCAGCTCGACGATCAGCGAGTGGAGCGCGCGTTGACCCTCCTCGCGGCCTTCGCTCTCGCTCAGGTCGTAGGGACCTTCGTCGTCCCTGGCCCACAGCCGCGACGCTTCCTGGAGCCGCGCCGCCGCGCGCTCGGGCCGCCCCATGGCCAGCTCGCTCAGACCGGCGGCGGTCGTGAGCTGGAGCGCGCGCCACGGCGCGGCAGAAGGCGCGTCGCGCCGCGCGCGCTGGTAAGCATCGAGCGCCTCACGCCCTCGTCCGGCCGCCGTGAGCAACTCGGCGCGCGTCGACTCGATCTCGAGGCGGATCGCGGCCGGCAGCCTCCCGCGCGATGCGCGCAGCTCGCGGTCGAGCAGCGTGAGAGCTGCCGACGTGCTGTCCTGCTCATCGAGCGCCCGGGCGAGAGCCAGCGACAGACCGGCGCGCTCGGTGGCCGGCAGAGCGCGTCCTAGCGCGAGTCCGCGGCGCGCGATCGCCGCAGCTTCCGCCGGCCGGCTCTCCCGCACCAGCACGTCCGCATGCTCGGCGAGCGCTTGTGCGCGATAGCCCACCTGACGGAGCGACTCGCAGGCTGCGGCCACGTGCACCAGCGTGCTCTCGGCGTCGGGATAGAGCGCCAGGTGCTTCTGGATGTCGGCGGTCTGGAAGGCCGGGCCGATCCAGTCGTGGATGGTTCCGATGTG
Source organism: Candidatus Eisenbacteria bacterium (assembly GCA_035712145.1). Lineage (NCBI taxonomy): Bacteria > Candidatus Eiseniibacteriota > Candidatus Eiseniibacteriota bacterium. The sequence continues at coordinate 16,254 of DASTBI010000087.1, forward strand.
GCGGAACACCGTCCATGCCCGCCGCTGGCTCTCGACGGCGGTGTCCAGATCGCCGGCCACGACCTCGACCATCGCCACGTTGCCGAGGGCCCGCGCCAGCTCGAACTCCGCTCGCCGGTCCTGAGCGATGCGCGCCACCTTGCGGTACGCGTCGCGAGCCTGGTCGAGGTCTCCGAGCGAGAAGTGCACGTGGCCGAGGCCGGTCACCGCGTCCAGCTCGCCGCGCCAGTCGCCGGCCAGCCGGGACAGCTCGTTCGCGCGCGTGAAGAAGTGGCGGGCCTCCCGAGGCCGGCCCTGAGCCACCAGGTCCATGCCCATCGTGGTCCGCGCGCGGCTCTCGAACCGAAAGTCGTCGCGGGCGAGCGCCATGCGGAGGAGCCATTCGACCGCGGGCTCGACCAGGCCGTCGTGGTCGATGTCGCGGGTGCCGAACAGGGCGAGCGCCGCCATCATCCCCGTGCTGTCGCGGAGCGAAGAGGCGAGATCGAACGCTTCCCGCGCCGGGCGGTAGGGATCGTCACCGCGGCGCTTCAGCAGATCCGCATGCGTCTGGATCAGGAACAGGAGCGTCCTGCGGTCGGCGCGCCGGCGGGCATCGCGGATCACCGGCTGGAGAACGGTGATCGCGGTATCGAGCCGGGACGCCGCGGCCAGCGAATCGACGATCCTCAGGCGCTCCCGGAAGCGCTCGGAGACCGGCGAAACGGGGGACTGTGCCCGAGAGGCGGCAGCGACGATAACAACGGAGGCTGTGGCGACGGCGACGAGAATCCGGAAAGAGGCGCCAAACCTTGCCATGGATCGGGTTGGTCTCCTCGGCCAGCCAGGTTCGCGGGCGCAATGTAGCACAGGAGCCAATCATGGCCGCGGTGGAGTTGCATCATATAGTCACCAGGAAGCGCCGCCGGAGGAAGGGCTCGCTCCGACTCGTCTCGATCAACGGGAGACGCATGGCCTCAGGACCCGACGACGACGAAACCAGTCTGGCGATCGCCGAGGCGGTGGATGCCGCGCGCAGCGCCGGCCTCCATTACGTGACCGACCGCTCGCCCGGCTTCCGTCGGCAGAAGTGCGGCAAGGGCTTTCGCTACATCACCGCGGAAGGTCAGACGCTGCGGGACAAGGACGATCTCATCCGGATCAAGGCGCTGGCCATTCCCCCGGCCTGGACCGAGGTGTGGATCTCGACCTCGGCGCGCGGCCACATCCAGGCCTTCGGACGCGACGCTCGGATGCGCAAGCAGTACCGCTACCATGCGCGCTGGCGCGAGGTGCGCGACGAGACCAAGTTCGGCCAGCTCGTCGCTTTCGGCGAAGCGCTGGCCGACATACGCAAGCGCGTGGACCGCGACATGACACGGCCCGGCCTTCCGCGCGAGAAGGTGCTGGCCACCGTGGTCCGCCTGCTGGAAATGACCATGGCCCGCATCGGCAATCCCGAGTACGCGCGAGCGAATCGTTCCTTCGGTCTCACCACGCTGCGCGACCGCCACGTGACCATCACCGGCCACCAGCTGCGCTTCCGGTTCACCGGCAAGAGCGGCAAGGCCCACGACTTGAAGGTCACCGACCGCCGGGTGGCCAAGATCGTGCGCGCCTGCCAGGACATTCCCGGCTACGAGGTGTTCAAGTACCTCGACGAGCAGGAGCAGGCGCAGAACATCGACTCCAGCGACGTCAACGCCTACCTGCGTGAGATCTCGGGCGCCGACTTCACCGCCAAGGTGTTTCGCACCTGGGCGGGCTCGGTCGAGGCCCTCGAAGACCTGCGCGACATCGGCCCCGCCGAGACGCAGACCGCGGCCAAGCAGAACGTGGTGCAGGTGGTGAAGGAGGTGGCTCGGGCGCTGGGCAACACGCCGGCGGTCTGCCGCAAGAGCTACATTCATCCCGCGCTGATCGATGGCTACATGAAAGGCACCTTCCACGAGACGCTCAAGGAGCTGCCGCGGCGCCGGTCCACGCCCAGGATGACGAGCAACGAGCGGCTGCTGCTGGACTTCCTGAAGAAGGCGGCCGCCTAGAACGGACTTGGACCCGGCAGGAGCCGGGCCTATCGTCCCTGGCCGATGCGCGAGACCTCTCGGCGGGCCCCGGCTGTCCTGCACGTGCTCGCCGCGGCGCTCACCCTCACGCTGCTCAACGCGCTCAAGCCGCTGACCGCCGACGATCCCTCGTACTACTGGCACGTGCAGCGATTCGCCGCTCATCCGCTCGATCCTTACGGTGGCGAGATGGTGTTCGGCGAGATCTGGGGCCCTGCTCTCCACAATGTGGCGCCACCGGTTCTCATCTACTGGCTGGCGCTCGGCTATCGGCTGATCGGCGATCAGCCTCAGATTCTGAAGCTCTGGCTCCTGCCGTTCCCCCTGCTCCTCGCGGGGGCGAGCTTCGCGCTGCTGCGTCGCGTTGCCGCCGGGTTCGAGCGCTACGGCGTCTGGCTGATCGCGCTCTCGCCGGCCATCTTGCCGAGCCTCAATCTGATGCTGGATGTCCCAGCCCTCGCGCTCTCGCTGGCCGCGACCGCCCTCTTCCTACAGGCGGCCGACCGAAATTCATGGTGGCTGGCGGCCGCGGCCGGCGCGCTCACCGGTCTCGCGATCCAGACCAAGTACACGGGCTTCACCGTCGGCCTCGTGCTCCTCGCCACCGGCTGGCTGCGAGGCCGACTTCGCCTGGCGATCCTGGCCGGCACGGTGGCGGCCGCGCTGTTCCTCGGCTGGGAGGCTTGGGTTCTTGGCCGTTATGGCGAGTCCCAGTTCTTCCACTTTCTCGGGCGCCGCGAGCGCGGCGAGACCGGCACCAGCCCCTTCGAGTTGTTTCGCGCGCTGGTGCGCACGCTAGGACCACTGGCTTCGCCGTTGATCCCCCTCGGCCTCGTGGCGCTCGGGGCCGGACGCAAGTGGGTGGTCCTCGCCATCGTGCTGGTGGCCGCGGCGCACGTGGCCATCGCCGTCACGCCCGAGAGCGCATACCAGCTGACTTTCGCCTGGGTTGGACCGGTCCTGCTGTTGGTGGCCGCGGCCGTGACATGGCGCATGAACACTCGTCGCGGCCGGCGCACGATGCTTCGGGGGACAGCTCCGCGACTGCGGGGAGACTTCGCCGTGCGCTTCCTGACGGTCTGGCTCGCGATCGAGCTGCTCGCCTACCTCTCCATCTCGACCTTCCCCGCTGCACGCCGAACGCTCGGCGTTCTGATCGTCCTCGTGCTGATCACGAGCTGGCTCGTCAGCCGGGCCATCCGCCTCGTCCACTGGCGCCGGTCTCTCGTCTGGGGTGTCGTCGCGCTGAGCATGGCGCTCGGATTCTTCTATTTCGCGGTCGACCTGGATGACGCCCAGTCCGAGCGAAAGACCCCAGCCCGCGTCCGGGATCTCGTGGCTGCACGCGGAGGCGGGTCGATCTATTACCTGTCGACGAGCTGGTGTGGTTTCCAGTTCTATGCTCCGCGCGAGGGCCTGCACCCGGTCGTCCCTGGCCGGACCAACTTCTCGCGAGGCGATTGGCTGGTCATCCCGTGGAACGTGCAGGTGCGGAACCGGCTCACGCTCGCGGATTCGAGCGTGGCTTTCGTCGAGGTCGTGCCGTGGGCGCGTCGATTGCCGATCTCGACGCGTGACGCCTATTACCGGGGAACCCGGCCGCTGCGCCGTCCCGAAGCCGACTGGCGAGCCGCGGACCTTTACCGAGTCGACGAAAGCGGACAGATCGTTGGCGTGCAGGAACATCCCTACATGCCTTAGTCGCGACTTTTGACGCTCGCAATCGTGCGCGGTAGCCTCAGCTCTGATCCAGGTACAGAGGCCGGAGGAACAGTGCACGATGTGGTGGTCCCGCGCCCGGTGGCGATCGCCCCCCGGATGCGAGCCTTCTCCAGCAACGACCTCTACGAAATCATCGCGATCTCGGTCCTCGGCCCGGCGTCCTGGCTCGTGCCTCACCGACTCTGGGACTTCGTCAGCGTTTCGCTGAGCCTGGGGATCACGCTTCTTCGGCCCGACGTCACGCACCGGCGTATCCAGCGGCTGAAACGCTGTCTCGATGGCCGCGCCATCCCCGACTCGCTGTTCGGCCTGCGGGTCCGGATCATGGCCGGCTACATGGAGGAACGGCTCCAGCTGCTGCGGGAATACCGCCCCGGTGGCTGGCGCGGACGTATCGAGATGACCGGCCGCGAGCATCTCGACCGCGCGCTCCAGAAGGGCCGCGGGGTGGTGCTCTGGGTCTGCCCGTTCACCTACGGCGACCTGATCGTGAAGACCGCGATGTCGCGCGCCGGAGACCGGGTGACTCATCTGGGCGCCAACGCGCGCGGGTTCTCGCCGAACGCCTGTCATCCCTGGGTACCGACTCGATTCGGCATCCGTCACCTGAGCCGTCTGCGGACCGCGATCGAGGACCGCTACATCGAAGATCGAATCGTGATGCCCGATGACGGCGCGATGGGGTACATCCGGCGTGTGGAGCGTCTGCTTCGGAACAACGGAATCCTCTCCATCCGCGCCGGCCGCCATGGGCACCGCACGATGGAGATCCCGATGCTCGCGGGGTCGATCACGATGGCGACCGGCGCGCCCAGCCTGGCGCTGGCAACCGGAGCCGAGCTGCTGCCGGTATTCGTGATCTGGAAGGCCTCGGGTCACTTCGAAGTGGTCTTCGAGCCCCCGATGCGGACCGCCGCCGAGATGGACCCGCGCGTCGCGACCGAGGATCTGATGCGCCGCTACGTGCGGCTGCTCGAGTCCTACGTGCTCCGCTTCCCTTACATGTGGAGCGGCTGGTACCAGATGCGCTTCCCCGACTCCGGGAAATGAGCGTTGGAACGGCGGAGATCGTGGCGCAGCTCCGGAGCTTCCTGGCGGCCCGTCATCAGCTGGAGGAGGACGCGGTGCTCGACGAGTCCACGGGCCTGCTCGGGCGCGGCATCGGGCTCGACTCGGTGGAAGTCCTGCAGCTCGTCGGGCGCATGGAAGAGGCCTTCGGATTGACGATCGGCGACGAGGAGCTGGACGCCTCGCATTTCCAGACCGTCGGCGCCTTCGTGCGCTTCATCGAGGACCATCTGCGATGAGCCTGGCCGACATCGCCCGTGCATTCGATCAGCTCGCCGCCCGCCAGGCCGCGACCATCGCGGTGCGCGAGCGCGACCGCAGCCACCGCTACGACGAGCTTCGGAGCTGGTCCGAAGAGATCTCGCGCACTCTGTCGGCCTACTGCCGAGCCCCTGGCCAGCGGGTCGGGCTCATGATGCCGAACTCGGCCGCCTACGTCGCCGCGTTCTTCGGCATCACCCGCGTCGGGGGTATCGTCGCCCCGCTCAACATCCGCTACCGCACGCAGGAGCTGCTCTACTACCTCGAGGACACCGGGGCCGCGGCGCTGATCGTTCCCGGTGACCTGGTGGAGCAGGCCCGCGAAGCTCTGGCGCGTCTCGATCGTGCGCCCGCGCTGATCCAGGTGGACGATCCAGCGCGCTGCCGGGTGCTGGCCGAAGGCGGGGGAGACGTGGTCACGGCGCCGATCGATGGCTCGCCGCCGATCCTGCTCCAGTACACCTCGGGCTCGACCGGAGCGCCCAAGCGCGTGCTGCGCACTCACGCCCAGCTCGAGTTCGAGCTCGAGCGTCTGGCGCAGGTGTTCGATCTCAGTCCCGACGACCGTGTTCTGGGAGCCGCGCCGTTCACGCACGTGAACGGGCTGGTGCGGAGCATGATGACGTCGATGTTCGTGGGCGCCACGCTGCACACCGTGTCCGACTTCAACCGCCGCGCCGTGCTGGACCTCATCACGCGCGAGCGGATCACGTACTTCGGGAGCGTGGCCCAGATGTTCGTGATCCTGGCCGACACTCCGGTACGCGGCGATGTGGATCTCTCCAGCCTGCGCATCGCATTCTCGGCCAGCGCGCCGCTCCTGGCCGCCGACAATCGGCGATTCCACGAGCGTTACGGCCTGTACGTGCGTCAGCTCTACGGCTCGACCGAGACGGGCACGATCAGCGTGAACCTCGGATCCGATCTCGAGCGAAGCCTCGAATCGGTCGGCAGGCCGCTGCCCGGCGTCAGCTTCCGCACCGTGGACGACAGCGGCCGCGACCTGGCGCCCGGCGAAGAGGGAGAAGTGGTGATCAAGAGCCCCGCCGCGATCTCGAGCTATCCCGGGAATCCGGAAGCCAGCGCCGCCGCGTTTCGTGAAGGCGGCTACTACTCCGGGGACCTCGGCCGCCTGGCGCCCGACGGCTCGCTGACGCTCACCGGGCGCAAGAAGTTCCTGATCAACCGGGGCGGCTTCAAGGTCAACCCGCTCGAAGTCGAAGAGGCCATCCAGAGCCATCCCAAGGTGAGCGAGGTGGTGGTGGTCGGCGCGCCAGGACCGCATGGGGACGATCTGGTGCGATGCGTGATCGTGGCGGCATCGCCCTGCACGCCGGAAGAGATCCTGCTCCACTGCCGCGGCCTGATCGCCGACTACAAGATCCCGAGCCGGATCGAGTTCCGCGACACGCTGCCACGCACCGACACCGGCAAGCTCTTGCGTCACCAGGTCTGACGATCCATTCATGCGGGTGAACTGGCGACTCCTCGTCGGGATCGTCATCAGCGTCCTGGCGCTCGCGCTCATCCTCAAGGACGTCAGCCTTCCCGGCTTGATGCAGAGCCTGGCGAAGGGCAACTACTGGTGGATGTTGCCCAACGCCGCCGCACTCCTGCTGGGATTCTGGGCCCGCGGGGTCCGCTGGCACGTGCTGCTGAACGGGCGTCTGCCGACTCGGCGCGCGTTCCACATCCTGAACGCCGGGAATCTCCTGAACAACGTGCTTCCACTGCGACTCGGGGAGTTCGCCAAGGCGTACATGGCGAGCCGGAACAGCTCCGTGAGCGTCATGCAGGCGCTGTCGACCGTGCTGATCGAGCGCCTGCTCGACGTGTTGACCGTGTTCGCCATGCTGTTGCTCGTTCTGACACGCGTGCCGGCACGGAGCGTCATCGTGGGGGCCGCCCAGATCGCCGCGTCACTCGCGTTCCTGGCCATCGTGGGATTGCTCGCGGCCGCGGCGTTCCGCGAGCGCACCATGTCGGTCGTGCGCGCCGTCTCGACTCGGCTGGCGCCGCGCTTGCGCGAGCAGCTCCTGACCCGCAGCGACGACTTCCTGCGAGGCGCGAGCGCCGCGGGCGGCAAGGGGTTGATCGCGGCGATCGCCTGGTCGATCGTGACATGGATCGGTTTCGGAACGTCCTGCTACGTGAGCGTGCTCGCCTTTGCCCCCGATGCGTCGTGGTACGTCGGAGGCTTCGTCAACTGCGCGATCGTGCTCGGCCTGACGATTCCCTCCGCCCCCGCGGGTGCGGGACTCTTCGAGGCTGCCGCCGTCGCCGCGCTCGTCGTGTTCGGGATCGCGCACGACACCGCACTCGCCTGTGCGCTGGTGCTCCACATCTCGACCTTCCTGGTGGCCGCGGTCGTCGGCGTGATCGGCCTCGAGCGCGAAGGGGAGAGCTTCAAGCACCTGGCCGCCGCCGCGGCCCGGGTAGCCAACCCTCGGCGGTCCTGACCAGGCTCTCGCTCGGCCGATTACTTCGTGAGTGAGTCTCCGCGGCGCACCGCGTCGTAGGCGTGCTGGTAGTCCTGGGAAACCCGGCTCCAATGGAACACCTTGCCGCCGCCCAGGCTCGGGAAGTCCTTCTCCGGCACGATCCAGGTGTCGAGCCTGCTCGCCTCTCCGGTGACCGTGTCGAGCAGGATCACTTCATTGGACCCCGCGGCGATGGTGAAGCGGCCGGTCTTGGACTCGACCGTCCGGCTCTGCGCCGTGGCGTTGGTGCTGCCGAGATGGTAGGCCAGGGCCAGACACAACATTCCGGCGCACACGAAGAAGAAACGTTTGGCGTCCATGCGAACCCTCCTTGGTTGATGGCTCAGCGTTCTGCGTCGAGGCTGCTCCGCGAGACCTTCCTGGCCGCGGGAAGCGGGCATCCTAGCAGTTTCCAGGGGGCGGCCGCGCCCAGCGTTCGAACGGGCCCAGGATCTACTGCAAAATCAGCAGCTTTCCCGCCGCGTGCTTTCTCTCAGTGCGTGGGAGTCAGTTTCCCACCGTCGGGAGCCGTCGCTCCACGATCTTCACATCGCAACAGGTGGAAGGTGGCGCTGACACTTTCTCCGGCCGTAGGGTCGCGAGCAGCGCAAGGGGTCAGTAACCCTCGTTCTGACACCGGAGACTTCGGACGACCACGTGCGGCGCGCTCCATGCGTACTGGGTAGCTCCTGACCCGAGAAGGGACTCCAAGGGACACCCGAGATGCCCTCAAAACGCGCTCTATCGATCCGCGGCCGGATCCCGGTTCACATGCTCTGCTCGGTCTGGAGCGCTCTGCTCGTCGGGATCTCTGCAGAAGCACGAACCATCGTGCTTAAGGCGGACGGCACCGGTGACGTGCCGACTTTCCAGGCTGGCGTCGATAGTCTGCTCAAGATGGGCGACGGGTACCAGCGCGACACGCTCCGAGTTCTTGCCGGCTACTACGATGAGGACGTCAACGTCGAGCACGGACTCTCGACCAACCCGGTGATCCTCTGTCCGGATGGTCCACAAGCCACGGAAGTCAGGACCCTCGAGGGACTCACCGCCCCATATTTCGGGTATCCCCTGCCACTGACGATCTCCGGCCTCCAGGTTCGAGGCGCGACTCAACTCGGCAAATACTCCCACCGCGTCACTCTCGCGAGTTGTCGATTTCTCGATACCCTGACCATTCTCAGAATCGGCTATTACGGAGGAGACAGGATCATCGATTGCGAGTTCCTCGGTCCGGCGAACATCTTCGCTGCCGGAATCACCATTCGCCGCTGCCACTTTGTCGGGGCCACCGCACGGTTCTCTCTTTGGGCGGACTTCTCGATGTCCGTGGAGGATTGTGTCTTCGAGGGGGGCACGGACACTGCAGCCGTCACCCGACCATTTGACGTGGATGACGTCACCTTTTCGCGCTGTGTCTTCCGCGACGTGGGTACCGGTCTCGTCGTTTATGGCTCGGGGGGCTCGGCCATTGCGCGTGGAGCGCGAGTGGGCGACTGCCGCTTCGAGGACATCAGGGGCGCGGCGATCGACTTCACCTATTCAGAACCCCGGCCATTCCGGAGCAGCGTCACGGGATGCTCGTTCCAGAGATGTGGCTCGGCGATCGCGGGCTCGACCGAGCATCTGCTCAACCTCGACATGTCGGCAGATACCCTGACCGCCTGCCGAAGGGCGGGCATCGATGCGACCTTCGTCAAGGCGAGCCTCCAGGGTCTACTCATTCAGGGAGGAGGTGGCCCGGGCGCCATCCTGAGGGGTGGGGCTTCCGTCGCGATCAGCGGATGCATCATCAGCGGAAATCGCGGTGACGCGTTGAGCTTGATGCTAGGCGAGTACGCGGATCGGTCCGTTGCCATGCGGGCCAACACGATTGCAGGCAACGGCGGCGCCGGAATCCGGCTGTCTCCAAGTGTCGAGACAGCACCGAGCCATTTCGTGGAAATCGAGAACAACCTCGTCGCTGGCAACGACGCGGGGGGGATCGTGGTCGAGGCGCACTATGAAGGACACATCCAGTACAACGACGCCTGGATGAACCGCGGCGGCGATTACGTGGGTGTACTGGCCCCCAGCGCGAACCTTGTCGCCGATCCGCAGTTCTGCGACGTGTCCGCTGATGACTTCCAGCTCGCATCCCATTCTCCCTGCGCCCCCTCCGGCCCTTACGGACAGATTGGTGCCCTGGGCGTGGGCTGTGAGGTAATGAATGTGCCTGTGGACGTTCAGTCCCGCCCAATCAATCTCCGCTCCAACGCTCCCGTCGAAGCCGCCATCCTCGGGGATCGCCTTTTCGATCCGCACCGGGTAGACCCCTCCACGGTCCGGCTGGCAGGGGTGGCTCCGTCGCCCCGCGGGAAGAACAGCCCACAGCTTAGGGATGTGAACCAAGACGGCCTCGCAGACCTGACGCTGTCCTTTGACGCTCGAGACCTGCGCTTCGAGGGTGGAGAGGTCCCGCTGGAGGGTCGCACCCTCGACGGCGTTCCCTTCCGTGGCTCCGATGTTGTGGAGGTCCGGAACACCCCGCAGGCCTCGCTCGAAGAAGGAGGGATTGCCTCGACCCGGTTTGCGCTTTCCGTGACGCAGGCGCACGGGGGGACAGGACTGAGCCTCCTGCTAGATTTGCCGAGCCAAAGCCCGGCAACAATCGAGGCATTCGACGTAGCGGGAAGGCGGGTGCTGTCGCGAGAGCTTTCAGCACCCCTGTCAGGACACCACCGCGTGCAGCTCCAGGAGCGCTTGCCTTCAGGTCTCTACTTGCTGCGACTGAGGCAGGGGACGGCCGCAGTGGTTGCTCGGGGCGTGATCCTTCGGTAGTCATGACAGCGGGCCGGCTCATGCTCTCCAATCGCTTCTAGCTGCGCGGGGCTGCTTCTCGAGGAGCCGGCGGGGCGAAGGTCGCCCACGGTTGCCATGAACCATCCCTCGTGGTCCATGCGTCCGAACCCAAGTTTGCTGAATCCTGCAGCGAGGCTTGAAGCAGGCCCAGGTGCCGCTCGCTGCGCGATCTTCGCGTCGCCATGTGTGACTGATAGCCGGAGCCTACACTTTCTTGGAAGAGGACCCTCCAACAAGGTCGGGGCCCGCACCTAAGCCTTGTTCTCACAGGAAATCTGCCCCGCGAGTGTCGTGGCTCATCGTGTGCTAGGCGGGTACCGAGTCTTGGTTTGAGGGCCACCTCATGAGCCGCCCCTCGTGCTTCAACATCCTGGCGGGGATCGTGCTGGCCAGCCTGCTCGCGGCGACCGCCAACGCCCGAATGTTTGTGGTCCGGCTGGATGGCACCGGCGACTTCCCGACCATTCAGGCAGGATTGGCCAACCTGACGTTCGACTCCGCGGGGTATTCGGACACCTTGATCGTCGAACCCGGGGACTACGACGAAGACCTAGTCGTGGACCCGCGAGGCTTCTTCCGCTGCTGGATTCTCTGCCCCGGCGGGCCGCAGAAGACGCAAGTGCGAAGCTTCCGAGGACCCGCACCGGACTCGTCATTCTCCTCCGGAACCCGCCTGACCATTTCAGGGCTCGGTATTCGGGGAGGCTTCGAGTTCGGCCATCCCCGGATCGGTCTCGTCCTTGATCGGTGCCTCTTCCTTGGCGACGTCACGTTGCCGCGATTTCGTGGGGCGGTCGGCAGCATGGTCGTCTCCTGCGAGTTCCGGGGGCGATTCCACGTGGAGGGGCAGTCCACCGCCATACGGGGTTGTCGCTTCATCGGCCATACCGCCGAGTTCTTCCTGCTCTCGGACTTCCCCATGACGGTCGAGGACTGCGTCTTCGAAGGCGGGACGGACACCGCAGCGGTCGTGCGATCGTACGACGTGGATTGCGTCAGCTTCTCGGGCTGTGTCTTTCGCAACGTGGGCACCGGCCTTGTGGTTCAGGGCGGTTTGGGCGGGATCAAGGCCTGTGGTGCGACGGTGGCCAACTGCCGGTTCGAGGACGTGAGTGGAGCAGCAATCCACCTCACGCGCTCAGGTGAACCTCGGCCATTTTGGAGCCGCATCGGAGGCTGCTCGTTCACGAGATGTGGCTCCGCCATCACGGGGTCGTCTGAACACCTGCTCAGGCTCTACATGTCGGCAGACACTCTGATCGACTGCCGCGGGGTGGGCATCGACGCATACGTCGTCGAGGCGGATCTACAAGATCTGCTCCTCCAAAATGGCGGAGCAGCCGGGATTGTTCTGAAGGGTCGCGGATCGATTGCGGTTAGCGGATGCACCATTACCGGAGGTGCCGGCGATGCGCTGCTCTTGACCCACGGTGAGTCCGGGGACGGATCGACCATCGTGAGGGGCAACACGATTGCCCTGAATGGCGGAGCGGGAGTCCGGTTGGCATGCAATGCCGAGATCGCAACTCGCCAGTCCTTGGAGATCGAGAGCAACCTCGTTGCCGGCAACGACGAAGGCGGGATACTGGTCGATGTCCCTCACGATGGGCGCATTCGGTTCAACGATGCGTGGATGAACCGCGGCGGCGACTACAGCCACGCCATCGATCTCACATTGAACCTGTCGGTGGATCCGCAGTTCTGCGATGCGCTCGCCGGCGACTTCCACGTCACCTCCTCCTCTCCCTGTGCCCCGTCGGGCCCTTACGGACCGATCGGCGCGCTGGGAGTCGGCTGCGACGTGATGACCGCCTCCCTGGAGGTGCAGAATCAGCCGATTAACCGGCGCTCCAACACGCCCGTTGAGGCTGCGATCTTCGGGCACTGGCTCTTCGATGCCCGCCGCATTGACCTCTCGACCGTCAGACTCGGAGGTGCAGTCCCATCGCTACGAGGAAACGGCAAGACTGCGACGCAGGTCACTGACGTGAACCAAGACGGGCTTCCAGACTTGCTCCTGTCGTTCAATGCACGGGATCTGACCTTTGTGGGCGGGGAGGTCGCCCTGGAGGGCCGCACCTTCGACAACACTCCCTTCAGAGGGTCTGATGCCGTGGAAGTCCGAGGCACGGCCTTCAAGGCAGAGCTGGAGTCGGCAACGGCAAAGTCGCCGACCCGTTTAGCCCTGTCAGTGCTCAAGACTCGCGGTGGGATGACCCTGCTCTTAGAGCTCCCTAGCTCGGAGCCTGCGAAGATCGAGGTCTTCGATGTCGGGGGGAGACGGCTGTCATCAATGGAGCTTCCGGCACTTGGGCCAGGACACCACCGCCTGTCCTTCGGCGAGCGTCTGCCTTCAGGCCTCTACCTGGCGCGGCTCCGACAGGGAGCTGCCGCCGTGGTTGCGCGAGCTGTCGTGTTGAGACTTCCATGAACGATCCGCCTCGCTCTCACCACTTCGAGTTCGCGCATAGGGTCCTGCCGGCCCTCGCGCTTCGAGACCCGCAGAGGTTCATGGCCATGATGGCCGGAGAGGACGCCAAGGCCATTCTCGAAGAGCTGTGGACGGGCACGGGTCGAGAGGTGTGGGAGACGGAGAGGGCTCCAGTCTTGCCTTCAACAGGGCTGGACGCGCGGATTCTGAAGCTCGACGAAGAGCGACTGGTCGCCCTCATCGTCCTTCCTAATCCAATTGGCACCACGGAATGCCATTTCGTGGCCTTCGTGACGAGCATCGCCAGCTCGGGGGCAGGGTTGTCGTGCTTTACGCTTGAAGTGGGTGCCAACTTCGATGGCGAAGAGTGCACGACCCTGGGGTCATGGGTGGACCGCATGCACCTCAATCACGGAACGGGCCCGGCCCCCGAGCCGGTTGCCTTCCTGGAGGCCATCAAGGACTTCCTGGAAGGGCGCAGTGCCGTCGACATAAGCCCTGAGACCCAGGCGAGACTCCAGCAGGCACTTGATGCCGCATACGAGCGGGAGGATTAGGTGGCTGGCATGTTTGAGGGGACGGGAGCGACCATTGAGCGCTTGACCCGAGAGACCATGAAGCTGAAGGACGCGATCGAAAAGCTCACCGCAGAGGTCAACGCGAAGCAGGCGCGTTTGACAGAGCTAGAGAAGCTCCTGGACACATCTGGCGCTGAACTAATGCGCTACAGGAAGCGCTACGGCTGGCTGCCCAGTCAGGAAGATAAGGCGCTGCCTCACGACGCCTAGTGTTACAGGGTGCGCAGCTTCAAGTCGGCGCAAGGCCGATCGAGGAACCCCGAGGCACTCTCCCAGCGTTGTCTGTCCACGGCCGGTAGACCACTTCGAACACTGAAAGGTGGTTCACCGCTCCGGTCAGCAGTTCGTGGACCCGCTGTCGCGTCGCCTCGGCGAGCCGGCGGGGCGAAGGTCGTCCACGGTTGCCATGAACCAGCCCTCGTGCCCCATGGGTCCGAAACCGAGACCGCAGCCGCTTGAACTGCCGGACACTGATCGCCAAGGCCTCAGCTCCCTCTCGGTTGCTGATCCTTCCC
>DASTBI010000088.1 GCA_035712145.1 Candidatus Eisenbacteria bacterium
CACGGTCGCCAGGAGCAGCAAACCCACCGCCACGATCGTCTTGGCGTTCATTTCCTCTCCATCGCGACGTCTACCTCCGCGCCACCCAGTGCGCCGCCTGCGGGGCGGGGCCGCTGATGTACGAGATCGAGGAGTTGAGGAGCCCCATGATGTACTCGGCGTTGTGGACGCCGCGGCTGCGATCGTACTTGGCGACCAGATAGTTCCAGACCGCGCCGGCGGAGTCCGCCGAGGTTGATACCGTTCGCGGCAGGCCGCTGGTCGCGTCGAGCAGAGAGGCAGTGACCAGCCGGCTCTTCAGGTCGGCCACCAGGAAGTCCACGCTGTCCTGCACCGAGTAGCCGGGGCCGACCTCGTTGAAATCGTTGATCGCGCCGTGACACGGCAGGCAGGCGCCGACGTTCAGGACCTCGGACGGGCCGGACAGCGGCTCGTTCGCGATCGCGCGCATCTCGAAGCTGTGGCCGCCGACCACGTACTGGCTGGTGGCCTTGAAGTGGCACTCGAGACAGCCGTCCATGCCGGCCGAGGTCGTGGCCTCGCGATGCTGGGTGCGGCTGTAAGTCCAGCCGGCGTACTCGTAGCCGTTGCTCCCGAGCAGCATGTCACCCTGGGTGCCGTAGTGCGGGCCCCAGCGGCTGGTCAGGTTCGTGCGGGCGGTGATGTACACGCTGACGTTGCGGCGCGCCTGATGGCAGGCGACGCAGGTGTTCCCGGAGTTCAGATTGAACGTCGTGCCGTTCGCCAGGGTGGCGTTGGTGGTCCAGCGCAGCCGGAAGTCCCCGTTGGTGTGCGGCGCGTGGCAGGTGAAGCAGTGGATCGCGGTCGGGTTCACGATCTCGTCGGGCGGCGTCACGCCAGTGGCCCGCGCGATGAAGCCCTCGCTGGTGTGGCAGCCCTTGCAGGTTCCGTCGTTCTCATGGAGTGTAGACCCGGTCGAGTGCCTCGAGTTCTCCCATTGCTGCTCCGCGTCCACCAGGCGCGTGTCCGCGTCGCTGTGACAGTTGAAGCAGGTCTCCGGTTCCTGCGTCACCTCGGTCAAGTTGATACTTCGCTCGCACCCGGTGAGCGCGATCGTCCAGGCGGCGAGCGCCGCGAGGAGTGAGAATCGTCTGAGCATCGGCATCGCCGTCTCCTCCCTCGTTGGAACCATGGATGGCCCCTTTTATCTCGTCAGGATCACAGGTCGTAACCGAGTTCGACACGAACCACGTTGGCCGTGTAATAGCGAGTGATCAGAATGTAGTCGTCGTAGTTGTAGCAGTTGTACTTCGCATCCAGGTGGTAGCGGCCCACCAACGTCAGGCCCGCCTCCACGAACACGTTCGACTTCTCGATGTCGAGATCCTTGCCCATGTTCAGGTAGGTGACCCCGCCGGCGACGCGAAGGTTCCGGATCCGCCCGATCTCGAGCCGCCCGGTCACGATGTCGCTCTCGGTCTCGAAACCGGCCAGGATGTCCACGTACTCGTCGTTCGCATGGCGGTAGTCCGCCGATGCGGCGCCCCAGTTCGGTAGCTCATAACGGACGAACCCACCGACCACCGTCCCATCCACGGTGACCCCGATGTCAGGCAGCTCGCGCTCGCGCTTGGCGTAGTCGCCGCCGATGGTCAAGGTCTCGTGCCGGTACTCGAGCTTCGCGCGCAGACGCGAGGCCTCGATGTCCTTGAGCAGCGTGAGCTCCTCCTGGTCCTTCTTGACGCGACCGGCGTAGTCCACCAGCGCGCTGAAGCGAGGATCGGGGCGGAGGGTCGCCCCGGCGCGCCAGCTCTGGTAGGTGGTGAGCCTGCGGTCGTCGTCGTTCATCTCGTAGCCATATCCTGCGCTCACGCGGCCGTAGCGGTGGAACCAGGTCGCGTCGACGTCGTTCTGGAACCGATCGGTCATGAGGTCGAGGGCTTGGTCGTCCACGCGGCTCGCGTCGAAGACGTAACGGACCTCGTAGGCATCTCGCGGCTGCAGGACTCCGGTGTACGAGAAGCTGCTGAGCTGGTACTCCAGGCCGCCGTCGGACAGCTCGCGCGTGCCGTAGGAGCCGCGGAACAGGTTGTTCCATCTCTGGTAGAACGGCATCGGCACGTAGAAACGCGCCGCGACGACCTGGCCCTTGCGGTCGGCCGCGCCATTGAGCGCGTCCGAGTAGTCCGACATGCGGAACGACAGGCCTCCGCCACGCCGGCCGGAGCGCACGTCGGCCGTGACCTGACCGGTGATGAACGCGTCGTCGTACTGGCTGCCCAGCACGCTGGCGGTGCCGAGCGGGTAGGCGAGCCGATCACCCTGGCGCGTCTGGTGATTGAAGTCGCCCGTCAGCGAGAGCCATGGGTTCGGGGTGTATTGCAGCCCGCCGTGCCAGTCCTTCCGCTCCGACGTGACGCCGCGCCCGGGGTCGAACACGTAGCGGTTCTGGTCGTAGCCCGCCGTCAGCCTGAACCGGCCCGGCACGCGATACGCGAGATCGCCAGCCCGCGAGCGCAAATTTAGATCGCGTAGGTCGAGCATGAACGAACTGCGCGGATCGAGAGTCCCGGCGAGCTGGATGCGAGCGAGCGCGAACCCGTCCTCCAGGTTGTAGGTCTCCTGCACGGTGGAGAGGTCTCCCACCTCGTCCATATAGACGCCCCCGACCTTCACGGCGCCGCTCAGCGTGGCAGCAGGCGTCGGGGCCGCTGCCAGCATCAGGGCCGCCGCCGCGATCGGGATCGTCGTCCTCTGCGTTCGCATGTCGGTCCCCGTCCTAGTTGTGATGACAGCCCGCGTTGAAGCAACCCTGGGCCTCGAGAGACGGATGCACGAGCAGCCGGTTGTCGTAGGAGCCGTGGATGTCGGTGTGGCAGTCGTTGCAGGGCACTCCCGCGAAAGTCGTTCCGTGATTCGTGTTCGAGAAGTGGCGCGGCACCGAGTGGCACTGGGTGCAGAGCTGGTAGTGCGGCGGCTCGTAGGGCTGCTTCATCATGCGTGGCAGGGACGACCCGTGCGGCTCGTGGCAATTCAAGCAGCCGCCCTCCTCCGTCGAGTGCTCGAGCGTGGCCTGGTGCTCGAAGGGGAACGGCCCGGCGAACTGGCCGTGACAGCTGAAGCACACGGTGTTCTTGCCGTTCAACGACAACTCGCGCGACGTCTGGTCGAGCGTCTTGTGGCAATCGACGCATTGGAGGACGCCCTCCGGCACCGGATGCCGGTAGGGCCGCGCAAACTGTCCCTCCACGCTGGCGTGGCAATCCAGGCACAGCTTGTCCTGGGCCATCTTGAGGAGCGCGGGGTTCTTCGAGTCGTGGACTTTGTGGCACCCACTGCACGAAACGTTGTTCGCCAAATGGACGTTCTTCTCGACCATGTTCTGCTGGTGCGAGTTCTGGTGGCAGGTCGAGCAGATCAGCGCTTCGGCGGAGGCACTCACCTTCGAGGGGTTCGTCATCCGATGCGCCGCGGGATCCTCCTGCCAGTGCAGGCTGTCACCGGCATGGCAGTCGGTGCAGGCCACGACGGCCGCGGCGCCCTCGTGGATCTGCCCCGCCCAGTGGGGGCTTCCCGCCAGTGTCGAGTCCTGCCCCCCGTGACAGTTGAGGCACACCTCACTCGCGCGCACCCGATCCTGAGCTCCGGGTGTGCGCCCCGGGAGGACGGAGAGCACTCCGAGGGCCGCGCAGGTCACCAGGATTAGAGGCAAGTGCCGGAGCGGAATCTCACGTGACATTCTGGCCACCCCCACCGGCGAAACCCGCTCCTGTGCGTGTGCTGCCCATGCCATGGACAGGCGAGGCTTCGAATTGTTCGGGATTGCCGAGGTGGGTGGGCGGAGCCACGCACGCGCACTTCACCGTTCTGTAGTCGAGGGGTCGGGACGTGAGTGCGGCGCTCTCCAAAGCGCTCTCCGAGTGACGCGTGCCTGTATTGACTTCGGAATTCGAGAGGTCTTGACAAGAATAGGACGGGAAACTGAGCCCTTCCGGGCATGGTGTCAAGTGGATGGCGCGCCTGGCTACTCTCTGCCGCCAACGGCACACGCTGCCCTTCCCTTCTCGGTGAGGTGTACCGGGAGAGCGACTCCCAGGATCCCAATGGGATTCTCGTCTCTGGCCCCGACTCGCACTATGGGACCTTTGGCTACCACGGTGGATGTCCGACGCGTAGCACCCTGAACGACTCGCGGCTCGGGCCTTGAGGCTCGCGGCCGGCTTGCCTATCATGCGGCACCGATCGTTCCGCTGGTGCCGCCGTCGCGTCGAATCGACCCCAGGGAGGCCGGATGCCTGAGCATCTCGAGCGCCGTGGGCGGTCCGGGCCCCCCCCGGGCGTCGGCGAGTCCCACCCGACGCGGAGGCGTTTCCTCGACTTGCTCTCGAAGGCGTTCCTCGGGCTGTGGGGCTTGGGTATCGCCGGGGCGATCGGGGCCTACCTCCGTCCGCCTGAGCACGGATCAGGCATGGCCGAGCGCACCGTGCGCGTCGGGCTCCTCGAGGACCTCAAGATCGGCGAGGCCCGGTTGGTGCGCCACGGGATCTCGCCCTTCTACGTGGTGCGGCTCGACGCCACGCGGATCGTCGCGCTCTCGGCGGTGTGCACGCACGTGCGCTGCATCCTGGGATTCGACCGCGAGCGCCGCGCGCTGACCTGTCCGTGCCACGACGGCCGCTTCGACCTCGCGGGCCAGGTGCTCTCGGGTCCCCCGCCGCGTCCTCTGCCATCCTATTCGGTGTCGGTGCGCGCCGGCGAAGTGTTCGTCCAGCTGTGAGCGAAGCCCCGGCCGGCGATTCGACGGGCGGCGGCGCGCGGCCCGGCGGCCCATCAAACGAAGGCGGCGGCTGGGTCGGGTGGCTGGAGCACCGGCTCAATCTCACCGAGATCTTCTCGTTCCTCTCGCATTTCGGGCTGGTCTACACGCCGGTCGACAACACGCGACCGGTGCGAGAAGTGGTGCGCGAGGTGGCGCGGATGCCGGTGCCGGCCTACACGCGCGGACCGCGCCTGCTCGGGCTCCTGACGGTCATCCTGTTCGGCCTCGAGGTGGTGACCGGCGTCCTGCTCACCTATTACTACCGCCCGACTCCGGAAGCGGCGTTCGCAAGCACGCGCGACATCGTGCGCGACCTGCCGCTCGGCTGGCTGGTCCACCAGCTTCACGCCTGGGGCGCCTGGCTACTCGCCATGATCGTGGTCGTGCGTCTGCTGCGCTTCTTCTGGGACGGGCTCTATCGCGCGCCGCGCGAGGTGCTGTGGTGGAGCGCGGTGGCGATGGCGTGGCTGGTCCTCCAGTCCGACTTCACCGGCAAGCTCCTGACCTGGGACTCGCACGCCTACTGGTCGGCGGTGCGCGGCATGGAGGTGGTGTTCGCCCTGCCGGTGGTGGGTTCGATGCTGGCGTTCCTCCTCGGCGGCCAAGTGATCAATGAGAACGTCCTGCTGCGCTTCTACGTGCTGCACCTGCTGGTGCTGCCGACCGCGTTCGCGGTGTTCCTCTACCTCACCTTCGCGACCCTCCGACGGGTGGGCCTGAGCCCGGTGACGGAATCCCGCGCGCGCGGCGCGACCACGTTCCGCGAACATCTCTACGGCATGGCGATCCTGACGGCGCTCATGCTCGGCGTGCTCGCCACCCTTGCGGTGATGGTCCCATTCCGCTTCGGGACGGCGGCGGATCCGTACTCGACGCCGGCCGGCGCGCGACCGCCGTGGTACATGCTGGCGCCCTACGCGATCATCCAATTCGCCCCGGGGCCGACGTGGCTTCTGGGCCTGGCGCTGCTGGCGGTGGCGTTCGGGGTGCTCCTGCTGCCGCTGTGGGCTCCGAGGGACACGGCCAGCCGAAGCATGGGGCGCGCGCGCATAGTGGGAATCGCGGTCCTGGCGGTTTGGGCGGGGCTCAGCATCCTGGGCGCAATTCTGGAGCGGCGATGAGACGGGTAGTCGTTCTCGCCCCCGCGATCGCTGCGCTCGTCGCGCTCGCCGCTTCGTGGCCCGGTCCCGCGCTCGCGCAGCCCGGCGCGACGCCTCCGGCGGCGCAGCCGCCCGCGGCCGCCTCGCGCGCCGCGGGCCGCTGCGGAGTCTGCCACCCGAGCGAGCGCGTCCAGTTCGAGCGCAGCAGTCACGCGCAGGAAGAGGTGCACTGCGTCTCGTGCCATGGCGGCGACGATCGCTCGCTCGAGCAGCGGGTCGCCCACGGCGCGGGGTTCACCGGCCGGCCGCGGCGCGCCGACATCCCGAAGCTGTGCGCCTCGTGCCACGCAGATCAGGAGCGGATGCGGCCGTACAACCTGCCGGTCGACCAGTACGCGCTCTACCAGACCTCGGGTCACGGGCGCCGCCTGGCGCAGGGCGATGCGCGGGTCGCGGTGTGCTCTGACTGCCACGGAGCGCACGACATCCTCCCGCCCACCGACCCGGCCAGCCGCGTGTTCCGGACCAACCTGCCGAAGACCTGCCTCACCTGCCACGGGGACACCACCCGGACGACCCGCGCTCGGGGGAAGGCCGGCGACTCCCGCACCTACCTCACAAGTGTCCACGCGCACGAGCTGTTCGACCGCGGCAATCCGCGCGCGCCCACCTGCGTGAGCTGCCACGGCGTGCACGGTGCAGCACCTGCGGGCGCCGGCGACGTGCACAAGGTGTGCGGCCACTGCCACACCGCCGAGCGGCGCTACTTCTCCGCCGGCCCGCACCTGGACGGAATGGTGAAGGCCGGGCTCCCCGAGTGTGTCTCGTGCCACGGCAATCACGCGATCAAGGCCGCAGAGACCCAGCGGCTCGCCTCGGCCTGCGCGGAATGCCACGGGACGGGTTCGGCGCAGTCGGCGCTGGGCGAGCGCATGTGGACCGACTATAAGGCGGCCGCCTCGCAGATCGAGAAGGCGGCGGCGCTGGTGATGACCGCCGACGCGGTGCCGATCCAGACCGAGGATTATCGGGCGCGCCTCGAAGAGGCACGCACCTACCTGCGCGAGGCGCTGCCCGCCGCGCACGCGGTGCAGGCGCAGACGGTCGCAGGGCTCACCGAGCGGGCGCGAGGAGTGGGCGCCGAGGTGGCCTCCGAGATCTATGGCAAGCTCGGCCACCTGCAGGCACGCAAGGTGGGCCTGGTCGTGTTCTGGTTCTACGTGGCTCTCACGGTGGTGGTTCTCCGCCGTCTCCAGTCGCGTGCCGCGAGGAAGGAGTAGATGCGCCTGCCCGGCCTCGGCCCCGACTCGCGGCTCGCCCGGTGGGTCGGCCGCGCGGGGGGCGGACGACTGACGCCGCGCGGGCTCCGGCTCGCGACGCTGGTTGCCGGACTGGTGCTCGGTTTCGGCCTGATCGCGATGATCTTCATGGTGCAGGCGTCCTCGACGCCCACATTCTGCGGCACCTGCCACATCATGAAGCCCTACTACGAGTCCTGGAAGCATTCGAAGCACAACCAGGTGGCGTGCGTGGATTGCCACATCGCGCCTGGCCTCACCTCCGAAGTACGCAAGAAGTTCGAGGCGGTCTCGATGGTGGCCAAGTACTTCACCGGCACCTACAGCACCAATCCGTGGGCCGAGGTGGACGACGCCGCCTGCCTACGCTGCCACGAGCGGCGGCTGTTGGAGGGCCGCGAGGTCTTCCACGACGTCATGTTCGATCACCGCCCCCACCTGACCGAGAGCCGCCGCGGGCTCAACTTGCGCTGCACCTCGTGCCACTCGCAGATCGTCCAGGGCAGCCACATCTCGGTCACCACCTCGACCTGCGCGCTCTGCCATTTCAAGGGCCAGCCGCCCAATGAAGGCACCGGCCGCTGCCTCACCTGTCACGAGATCCCCGAGCGCGTGGTGAGCAGCGCCGGCGTGGCGTTCGATCACGGCCAGGTCAGGCGGCTCGACATGGACTGCCGCTCGTGCCATGCGGGCGTGGTGCGCGGCGAGGGCAACGTCCCGCGGGAGCGCTGCCTCACCTGCCACAACCAGCCCTCGCGCCTGGCCGAGCTCGGCGATCGCGACCTGCTCCACCGCAAGCACGTGACCGAGCACAAAGTGGACTGCATGAACTGCCACCTGCAGATCGAGCACGGCAGCGTTCCCCCGCCCGGGGCGAGCCAGGCCGCCGCTGGCACCGCAGGCCAGCCGACGGGACAGATGCCTGCGACCCTCTCCGCGGCCCATGCGGGCGCCACGGCCTGCCAGGCCTGTCATGGCTCCGGCCACACCCCGCAGCAGGATCTTTATGCCGGAATCGGTGGGCGCGGAGTGCCGCGCATGCCCGGGCCGATGTACCTGGCGGGCGTCACCTGCGAGGGCTGCCACAACCCCGCGCTCACGCCGGTCGTTGCCTCCAACGAGCTCGCCGGCACCCATTCCACGCGGGCGAGCGGCGTCTCGTGCATGTCGTGCCACGGCCCGGCGTACAAGAAGATCTTCGACGCCTGGCAGCGGGGGCTCGCCTCGCGCATGGGGGCATTGCGCTCGCAGATGGACGCGACCAACGCCGCGATGGGCGTCTCCCCTCCCGCGGCGTGGGAGGACGCCCGCCACAATTTCCTGCTGGTCGAAAAGGGACACGGCATCCACAACGTCAACTTTGCGTACACGCTGCTCGAGAAGGCGCACGACCAGATGAACGAGGCGCGCGTGAGCCGGCGGCTCGGTTCGCTGGAGCGTCCCTGGCCGAGCATCGCGGCGGGCTCGGTCGACTGCCTCACCTGTCACCAGGGGATCGAGCGGCAGAGCGGAGCGTTCGGCTCGCGCAC
Organism: Candidatus Eisenbacteria bacterium; assembly: GCA_035712145.1. Lineage (NCBI taxonomy): Bacteria > Candidatus Eiseniibacteriota > Candidatus Eiseniibacteriota bacterium. The sequence continues at coordinate 8,708 of DASTBI010000088.1, forward strand.
CTTCGCCCATGCGCCGCACGTGGCCACGGCGGCTCTCGACTGCCAGACCTGCCACCGCCCGCACGCCGAGCGCGCGCCCGGCGAGGTGGTCCGCTATGGCGCCAAGGGCTGCGTGCCCTGCCATCACCAGAAGACCCCCGCCGCGGCCGAAACCTGCGGCAAGTGCCACGTTGATGTAACCACCCGCACGGTGACGAGCTTCCGGGGCGAGTTCTCGCACAAGGCGCACATCGATCAGGGTCTCGAGTGCGCGACCTGCCACGAGTCAGGTGCGGTCGACCCGCGGCCGGCGAAGACCGCCTGCGGTCAGTGTCACGAGGGAGGGTAGGCAAGTCTCTGCCGGCCGGGTCAACATGCCTTGGCGCATGTTGACGCCGCTTCAGTCGGGGGAGAGCCCGTGCGCCGTTCGCCCCCCGGGGTTCCGGCATCCGCAGGACGACCCAAGCGGCCCGCGGCCTGCCAATCCGGCAATCGGCGTGACAGCCTGACAGAGCCGCAGGCTCGCCTGCGACGGTCGCGGGGCCGAGACCCAAACGTGTCGGACGCGCGGTCAGGCCAAGCTATTCCCCATGTCGGGCAGGTCCCCAGGTGCCCGCGGCCTGCTTGGTACGGCAAGTGCTTTCCTTCATCGACCCCGCCCAGCGCGGCTCGGGGCCCGGGGTACGTTTCGCACCTTTGGCGTTCGTGGTTCGCGGACGCGGCGAGGTCCGGATGGCGGTCCGAGAGCAGGTCAGGCGACTGGGTCTGGTACTCGCGATCCTCATCGGCGTAGTCGTTCTCCTGCGCTTCGTCGCCATCCCGCGTGCCTACTTCTCCACCCCGCTCCACCGGGCCTCGACCGTCCAGCGCGAGGTCGCCAAGCCGGTCCACTTCGCAGGCATGGCCGCCTGCCGCGAGTGCCACTCCGACGTGTACGAGACCAAGAACGCCGGCTACCATAAAGGGCTCGCCTGCGAGACCTGCCACGGCCCGTCGACAAGGCACGCCGAGGACCCGATGAGCGTCAAGCCGGTGGCGCCCCGGGACCGCACGTTCTGCCCAGTGTGCCACGCTTACGACCGCTCGCGTCCGACCGGGTTCCCGCAGATCAACCCGGCCCTCCACAACGAGGGCCTGCCGTGCATCGCCTGCCACAACGCGCACGACCCGGTGCCGCCCGAGGTGCCGCAGGAGTGCTCGGCATGCCACGCCCAGATCGCGCGCACCAAAGCGGTGTCGCGCCACGCCCCGCTCGCCTGCACCACCTGCCACGAGGCGAGCCAGCAGCACAAAATCACGCCGCGCGCCGCGCTGCCCAGCAAGCCCCAGACGCGCGAGTTCTGCGGCCAGTGCCACGCGGGCGGAGCGGATGGATCCAATGTGCCCCAGGTCGACCTTGCCACCCACGGCTCGCACTACCTGTGCTGGCAGTGCCACTACCCGCACCTGCCCGAGGGGAACCCATGAACAAGCGCCAGTTCCTTAAGGGGATGATCCTCTTCATCGCCGCCGGCCCCGACTTCGCCGCTCTCGCCCGCGCGTCGCACGCGAAGGCGTCGGATAGCACGCGGACTGGCGGCGCGGGTGACCCCACCGACATCGGGCTCGGCGACTACGACCCTTCCGAGCACTGGTACGGCATGGGCATCGAGATCGACAAGTGCATCGGCTGCAATCGCTGCGTCGAGGCGTGCAAGGCCGAGAACGACGTCCCCGACGAGCCCTACTACTTCCGCACCTGGATCGAGCGCTATTCGGTTCTCGCCAACGGCGAGACCGAGGTCGAGTGCATCAGCGTCAACCCCGGCAAGCAGCAGGAGGAGCCGCCCGCCGAGAAGCGGGACGTCGTCCGCACTTTCTTCGTGCCCAAGCTCTGCAACCATTGCGCGCATCCGCCGTGCGTGCAGGTGTGTCCGGTAGGAGCGACCTTCGCGACCCAGGACGGCGTGGTGATCGTGGACCAGGAGCGCTGCCTCGGCTGCCGCTACTGCATCCAAGCCTGCCCGTATGGCGCCCGCTTCCTCAACCCGCGCACCAAGACCGCCGACAAGTGCACGTTCTGCTACCACCGCGTGGTGAAGGGGCTGATGCCGGCGTGCGTCGAAGTGTGCCCCACCGGGGCCCGGGTGTTCGGCGACCTCAAGAGCCGGGCCAGCCGCCTCGTGCGCATGCAGCGGATGAGCAAGATCAGCGTGCTCAAACCCGACCTCAACACCGAGCCCAAGGTCTATTACTCGCAGCTCGATGGAGAAGTCCGATGATCGCCGAAATCCCCCCCGGCCTGTCCGAGATGCTGCGTCAAGTCACCGGCTTCATCTATCCCAACGAGGTCGAGATCCACTGGTCGATCTTGATCGTGGTCTACCCCTACCTCACCGGGCTGGTGGCGGGGGCGTTCATCCTGGCGTCGCTCATGAAGGTGTTCAACGTCGAGGCGGTTCGGCCGACCTACCGGCTGTCACTGCTCACCGCGCTCGCGTTCCTGCTTGTGGCACCGTTCCCGCTGCTCCTCCACCTCGGCCACCCGGAGCGCTCGTTCGAGATCTTCCTCGCCCCGCAGCTTTCCTCCGCGATGGCCATGTTCGGGTTCGTCTACGCCTGGTATCTCATGGGCGTGCTGCTGCTGGAGATCTGGTTCGAGTTCCGCCGCGACCTGATCGTGCTCGCCCAGGGGGAAAGGAGCCCGCTGCGCTGGGTCCACCGGGCTCTGTCGCTGTTCTCCAGCGACATTAGCGACGACGCGGTCGCCTTCGACCACAAGGCGATCAAGATCATCACGCTGATCGGCATCCCGTCCGCGTTCCTGCTCCATGGCTACGTGGGGTTCATCTTCGGTTCGGTGAAGGCGAATCCCTGGTGGGGCAGCGTGCTGATGCCGATCGTGTTCCTCATGTCGGCGATCGTCTCGGGGATCGCGATGGTCATCCTCCTCTATATGATCCTCACCTGGCTCCGCAGAGAGCGCACGGACATGAAGTGCCTGGACACGATCACGTCGTATCTCTTCTACGCGGTGATCGTGGATTTCTCCCTGGAGGCCCTCGACTTCATCCACCGCCTCTACCAGAGCGAGGAGTCTGTCGGGATACTGGGCCAGCTCATCTCGAACAAGCTGTTCGTGAGCCTGTTCGTGATCCAGGTGCTGGTCGGCATGGTGGTCCCGCTCTGCATGCTCATCGCGGCCAAGGCCGCGAAGCTGGGCGAGGGCCGGCGGCGGCTCGTCTACCTGGTGGCCGTGATCCTGATCCAGCTCGGCATCTTCAGCACACGCTGGAACGTGGTGATCGGCGGCCAGCTCTTCTCCAAGAGCTTCCGCGGCCTCATGACCTACAAGATGGAGGTGTTGGGGATCGAGGGGCTCGTCACTGCCCTCGTGCTCCTCATCGCCCCGTTCGTCCTCCTCGCGATCCTGCTATGGGTGCTGCCGGTGCGCAGGCTGGAGGAGCAGGCTTCGCCGGCCTTGTGATGGGCGGGCGCGGCGGCCAGGACGCGCGTCCCGGGCCCGGCCCTCAGACCCCGGTCGCTCGCGACAGGAGGTTCGGACTGCTTCCCGGTCGGTCATAAGATCCGGCACGGACCTGGGCTACGCCAGACTGTCAGGCTCCCGGCCAGCGCGGCAGGCGGTGAAGCTGGGAATGACGGCGGCAGGTGAGGGCGCGCCCGGCGATCATCGATACCCGAAGATCGCTGCGTAGAGAATGAGCACCACCAGCAGAATCCCGATGCCGAGCGCGATGGAGCCGAACACGCGCCAAGCGTGCACCTTCTGGGGCGACGGTGCGGGCTCAAGGCGCTGCTGCAGCTCGCCGCTCTCCAGCAGCTCTTGGTATTCGCGCGGACGGTCTTTCTTGAACTCTTCGAGCGGCACGGTGCCGGTGAAGATGACCGTGTCCATCGGGAACTTCTCGGGGCGGAAGTGGGTGTTGAAGAAGTGCACGGTAAAGATGAAGCCCACCGCGAGCAGCGCTTCGTCGCTATGGATGATGGTCGCCACGTTCAGAAGCCAGCCTGGGATGATGCGCGTGAAGAAAGTGGGGAACCAGAGCAGCAGCCCGGTCGCGCCGATGATGCTGACACCCCAGAAAACCGCGAAGTAGTCGAACTTCTCCCAGTACGTCCAGCGCCCGTACTCGGGCCGCTTCCCACGCCCGAGGAACCACTTCGCCGACTGCCAGAACTCCCTGAGATCGACGCGGCCGGGGAGCATGCCGCTCGGTCCGGTGATGAATCGCCGCCAGGACACCCCGCTCGTTCGCTTGCGGCGCACCATGTCCCAGACGTGGATGCCGAAGTAGCCGAAGGTGATGAGCGCGCACACCCGGTGGATGAACCCCGCGGCCTCGAATCCTCCGAGCAGCCGCGCCAGCCACCAGGCCCAGGTCATGTACGAGAACTTGAGCGTCATGCCGGTCAGCGCGAGCCCGAGGAAGCTCACGATCACCGCCAGGTGGAGGTTGCGGTAGAGCGTCGGGAAGCGCCGTACGTGGACCGCCGACTCCGTGGCGTGCGTGCGCTTCAGTTCGCGCCGGTAGCGCAGCGACCGCGGCAGCCAGGCCAGGGTATGGACCCCGGCCACCAAGAAGGTGCCGACCAGGAGCCCGGTCATGCCCCAGAAGGTCCAGAACAGCGCCGGATACCGCTTGGGGTCGTGGTGCGTGGCGTGCGTCAGGTAGCCCGCGAAGCGCCGGTTCGAACCCGGATGGCAGCGGTTGCAGGTGGCGACGATGTTGGCGCGACTCAGGTGGGACTTCGGTTCCCACGGCGGCAGGATGTCGTGGGCACCGTGACAGTCGTAGCATTTCGCGGTCTTGAGGTAGCCAAGCTTCGAGACCTTGCCGTGATAGGTGTCGAAGTAGGTCCTGGCCAAGTCCTGATGGCACTGTCCGCACTGGCTCATGATCTCGAGCCGAAAGTCCTGGCGATCGGTGCGCTCGATGCTGTGCGCGCTATGGCAGTCGGCGCACCCGGGCAGCCGCTCCTTCGACTTGGAGACGGCGGGCGAGTGAATGCTGGTCACGAACTGCTCGTAGATGCCGCGGTGGCACTGGGCGCAGGTCCGCGCCACGTTGGCGGGGTGGACGGTGGACGCGGGGTCGCTCTTGGGAAGCTCGCCGTGCGCGGTGTGGCAGTCCACGCAGGTCGCGGTGACCACCAGCCCGCTCTTCAGGAGCCCCTTGCCGTGGATGCTCTCGACGTAGTGCTCGACGATCTCCTTCTGCCCGCCCTGGTAGCGGACCGCCGCCTTCTGCCCGGCGCGATGGCATTGACCGCACAGCTCCGGCACGTTGCGCGCGTAGGTCGGCGAGTGGGTCTGCAGATGGCCCTGCACGCCATGAGTGCCGTGACACTCGGCACAGTCGGGAGCGTCCGGGCTCCCCTTCGCGGTCAGCATCCCATGAGTGCTGCGCCGCCAGGTGTCCACCTGGTCGGCGTGGCACACCGAGCAGTCGACCTTGGCGATCACCGTTCGGCACGGGCGCTGCTCGGATGCGGTGACCCCGGTGTGACACTGGGCGCAGGCGACTCGGGCGTGCCGCGAGTCGGCTAGCTCGCCGGCTCGGACGTGCATCGACCGCCCGTCCGCGGCGCGCAGACCCGGGCGCTCATGGCAGGAGAGGCAGTCCTGGTCGGCCATCCCCTGGGTGTAGAACACGCGGCGTGCGCGATGCGGCTGGTGGCAGTCCACGCACGCCGGGATCACGTGCGCCTGTTTCTCCCACAGCTCGCCCCGCACCACCTTGCGGTGCACCTCCTCGATCCGGACGTGACACTGCGTGCAGGTCTTGGCCACGTTCTGGCGCGCGATGCTCGAGCGTGGGTCGGTATGCGGCAGCACCTGATGGGCCGTGTGGCACGACGTGCACACGGCCGTCACCAACAGCCCCTTGCGGTACAACCCCTCGCCGTGAATGGACTCCGAGTAGTTGGCCAGGATGGAGTCCTGCGGGATGTTGTACTTGATCTGGACCGGCGAGCCTTCGTGGTGGCAGCGCCCGCACAGCAACGGGATGCTGACGACGTGGGTCGGCGAACGCGGTTCGCGTGCCCTCATCACGTCGTGCCCGCCGTGGCAGCTCTTGCACGAGGGCGCGAGCTTCTCCCCGCGGGCCGCCGCCCGGCCGTGGATGCTCTCGGCGTACTGGCCGTGCTCCGCAGCGTGGCAGTTGCCGCATTCGACCTTGGCCAGTTTCGGCGCGTGCGGGAATTCCTTGCCGTGGAGATCCTGGTGGCAGGAGGTGCACGCGAGCCCTGCGTGGGGCGAGCTCCGGAGGGCGGCAGCGTTGTAGTTGGGCGGCTCGTCGGGGACGCGCCTGCCGGTCGAGGGCCCCGGCTGGTGGCACATCCCGCACTCTTCCGAGTCCGGGGGGCCGGCCGCGGGCGGCGGCGCACTCGCCGGCGCGCTCCAGGCGTACACGGCGAGCGCGATGGTCGCAATGACGAGGAGCGACGCCAGGCCGTGACGCACCCTCACGCCGCCCCTGCTCACCCCGCCGCCCACGTTCTCACCGCCTCTGTGCGGGGGACCGCTCGCCGGGCATGCGGCCCAGGCGGACTACTTGGCTGCCGCGACTGTGTGCACCCCGCGTTTGGAGTACTCGGCGAAGTCGAATTTCGGACTGGTCGCGGGAGTGTGGCACTGCTTGCACATGTTGGCGGTCACGGCCCGGTTGATGGTCTTCTTCTTCTCGGCCGCCGGGGCAGTCACATGCAGACTGCCGGGCCCGTGGCACCCCTCGCAGGTCACGTTGACGACGTTGGCCGCCTTGGCGGTGTCGGCCTGCGGGTAGCCACCCGCGAGCTGGAAGCCGGTGACGTGGCAGCTCACGCAGCCCTCGGTGGTCGCCGGCGAGCCTTTGATCTCGACCTTCAGCGCGGTGGCCATCTCGGCCGCCTTCTCGGGCGTCGTTTTCTTGAGGCCTGCCCAGGCTTTGGCGTGCGCGGTCGTGGCCCACGCCTTGTGCTGCTTGACGTGACACATCTTGCATTTGTTGACGCCCACGTATTGCGCGGCCTTGGCCGCGGCCGCCACCGCCTTCGCGTTATCCGCCTTGAACGCCGCGCCCGCCTCGTTCAGGGCAGCCCCCCCGGCGACGTTCGTGTGGCACGACGCGCAGGCGGCCGCCTTCTGCTGGCGCGCCGTCTCGGGATAGGCCCACAGCTTCGTGGCCTGAGTGGCCACGGCGATCCCCAGAACGACCAGGAGCAGCCTCATCCATATCTTCGAGCGGTTCACCGCACCACCCTCCTCGTTCGTTTCCACCGCAGCCGAGCGCGCGATGGAGCCCGTCACCCATGGGAAAGGGCAAACAACGAGCCGCAGTCTGACCCACCGCTCCGGCCGGTGCAAGCCATTGATACGTATCGCGAGAGATTCAGTCCCGTGATTTCAAGCCGACCACGCGACACCTGCCAATGTGCGCCATGCCTGCCATATTGGCTGGCGACGGGTTCTCTACGCCCTCCACCCTTGACAGCCATGCGCCTACTTCAACTCCGCCAGTCCGTAGAGCCGCTCGACGTTCGGAAGTGGATGATGCCCTCGGGGCAATTCGTCACGCAGTGCGCGCAACCGGTGCACGCGGTCGCCGGATCTTCGAAGCGCAGGCGGAAGCCGCTGCGCGCGTAATCGGCGGTGCGGTTGTCACGCGACAGCTGGGGGATGCGCCGCTTGACGAGCATGGCGAGAAACGAATCGACCATTTCTTGCCGGTCGAACCCACCGATCGCCAGCACCAGCGCCACGTAGGTGGAGACGTTGCCGATCGGGTGCTTCAGGTGGCGCGTGCCGATGTCGTCGCCGGGAACGGTGAACACGCGCCCGGTGAGCCGGTAGTGCCGCGCGCAGTCCTCGGGGCTGCGCCGGGTGTTCAGCACGAACGTGCCGCCCCTCGGCACTCCCTGCGCGAAGTCCACCGAGCGGCCGGCCGACTCGTCCATGAGCAACGCGATCGTGGGTCGAGTCACCTCGCACGCCACGTCGATCGCGCGGCGGCTCATGCGCAGGAAGGAGCGAATGTTGGCGCCGCGCCGCGCCGAGCTGAAGAACGGCCACTCCTGCACGTGCAGGCTCGAATCGCGCAGCGCCAGTGCCGCCAGGCTCTGGAACGCCAGCACCCCCCGCCGGCCTTGCCGTCGCCGCGCATCTCGAGCACCGAGTCGTGCAGTGCCACGCCCGGTTCGAGCACCATCATGGCCGGCTCACTTTCGCCACAGGATCGCGTGACCCGGACACTCTGTCATCACCTTCTGCAATTCTGTCAGGTGAGACTCGTCCAGGTCGGCGTTGTAGACCTCCGCGACCTCCTCGTCTTCGACCTTCCGGAAGACCCCCGGCATGGCCTTGATGCAGTCGTTGCATTCGGTGCAAAGGTCCGGGTCTACGTAGAAATCAGGGACTTTGGCCATCTCGACTCTCCCTTTGGAAACTGCCTCCGCAGATGGAGCCACTTCCTCACCACCACCATTTCCCCTCGCATAAGTTATGCAGGGAGGCTTGGGCATCGTGTCTGTTCCCCGGGGGCGGCGCGAGGGCGGTAGCCGTTCATCTCCCCGGCAGGAGGCGACCTACGCCATGCCGGGCCGGTTCCGCGATCTGCGGGTTCTGTCTCCCGATGCTCCCGCGCCGGGGTTCAGCCGCCGGCGTTTCCTCGCTGGCCTCGGGGTGATTGCGGCTGGCGCGCTGTGCGGGCCCTTCCTCTCGCGCGTGCGTATCGGTCCGATCACCAGCGTCGAGGTGGAGCGTCGCGGCCTCGGCACCTGGATCCGCATCATCGCTCGCGACGACGATCCCGCGATGGCCGAGCGCGCCGTCGCCCGTGCTTACGCGGCGATCGATCTCGTGGATCGGCAGATGAGCGTGCACCGCGTCGACAGCCAGCTTTCCAGAGTCAACCGCGCGGCCGGCATCGAAGCGATCGCCGTGGACGATGCGGTGCTCGAGGTGGTCACTCGTGCGCGCGGGCGCGCCGAGCGCGCCGGGGGCGTCTACGACCCGACCGTGCTGCCGCTCATGCGCCTGTACGGATTCTATGGCGCGACGCGCGAGCGCTGCCCTGGCAGCCGTGAGATCGGGCGGACCCTCGACGCGGTCGGCTGGCGGCACGTGCTCGTCGACCGTGCCGCGGGCACACTCGGGCTCGCGCGCCGCGGCGCCGGCCTCGACCTGGGTTCGATCGGCAAGGGCTGGGCGGTGGACCAGGCGGTGGCGGCCCTCCGCGCCGAGGGCATTACCTCGGGCCTGGTCGACGTGGGGCGCAACGTCTACGGCCTGGGCACACCGGGCGGGCGCACGGAGGGCTGGCCGGTGGGCGCCGTTCACCCGGTGAGCGGAGCCATCGATCGAGTCTTCACGTTGCGCGATCAGGCGGTCGCCACCAGCGGCAACACCGAGCAGCACCACCTCGTGGGTGGCGTGCGGGTCGGCCACCTGCTCGACGCGCGGCGTGGGCGGCCGGCCAACGGCCCGCTCAGCGCCACGGTTCTCGCGCGCTCCGGCACCGATGCCGACGGGACCTCGACGGTTGCTTTCCTGCTGGGCGCAGAAGCCGTCCGCGCCTGGCCCGAGCCACTTGCCGTGCACGTGATCGGCTGAGCGCCATGCCCACCACCGTCCTCCGCGAGCTCCACACCTTCGGCCGGGGCGGCATTCACCCGGACCCGCACAAACAGGCCACTTCGTGGCGTCCGATCGAGTCGCCGCCGCCGGCGGCGGAGGTGCGGCTGCCGCTCCTCCAGCACATCGGCGCCGCCGCCGAGCCGCTGGTCAAGAAGGGCGATCGCGTGCGGCGCGGGCAGAAGATCGCCGAGGCGGTGGACTCCGGTGCCCCGCTCCATGCCACCATCTCGGGCAAGGTCAAGCCGATCGAGAAGCACCCCCACCCGACGCTCGCGATGGCGCCGGCGATCGTCATCGCTCGCACCGACGATGCCGAGGCGGAGCTGGAGTTCCCCGAGGACTCCGACTGGCGCACCTGCCCGCCGATGGAATCCCTCGCCCGCATCCGCGAGGCCGGGATCGTTGGGCTCGGGGGGGCGGCGTTCCCGACCTGGCGCAAGCTCACCCTCCCGCCCGGCACGAAGGTGGACACGCTGATCGCCAACGGGGCCGAATGCGAGCCCTACCTGACCGCCGACCTTCGCGTGATGGTGGAACACGCGGGTGAAGTGGTGGAGGGCGCGTTGCTCATGGCGCGCATCGTCGGCGCCGCGCGCGTGCTGTTCGGGGTCGAGGCCGACAAGCCCCTCGCGATCCAGGCAATCCAGCAGGCGCTCGTTGAACGGAGGAGCGAAATCCCCGCCCGTGTGGTCCCCTGCGAGACGCGCTACCCGCAGGGCGCAGAGCGCCAGTTGGTGGCGGCGGTGACTGGACGCATCGTGCCGTCCCGGGGGCTGCCGACCGCGGTGGGGGTACTGGTGCAGAACGTGGCGACGGCGGTCGCGGTGCACGACGCGGTGCGGTTCCGTCGGCCGCTGCTCGACCGCGTGCTGACCGTCACCGGGCCTGGAGTCGTCACCCCGCGCAACCTGCGGGTGCCAATCGGCACGCTGCTCGGCGAAGTACTGGCCTCATGCGGCGGAATGACGGAGGGCGCCAACCGGATCGTGGCGGGCGGGCCGATGATGGGCCGCACGCTGCCGCGTCTCGACGTGCCGGTCACGAAGGGCATGAACGGGCTGGTGGTGCTCGAAGGACGCGGCCCGCTCATCGACGGCTACGGTCCGTGCATCCATTGCGGGCGCTGCCTGGAAGCCTGCCCGATGGGCCTGGAGCCCGACCAGGTGTCGGTGCGCGTCGAAGCCGGCCGCTCCCTCGAAACGGCACCCTTCGGCGCTCACGAATGCTACGAGTGCGGCTGCTGCACCTACGTCTGTCCGGCGGACCGGCCGCTCGTGCAGTTCATGCAGGTGGCCAAGTCGGCGCTGCGGCGTGTCGCGGGGCACGGAGTCTGACATGAATCTCCCGCCCGAAAACGCGCCGCCGGTGGGTGGGGAGCAGGCGGCAGCACGCCCGCGCACACTCGTGCTGGCCCCCGGCCCCCACCTGCACACCACCGAGAGCACCGCCAGCATCATGTGGTGGGTGAACGGCTCGCTCGCTCCACTCGCGGTGTGGGGCGCCTTCGTGTTCGGGTGGAATGCGGTGGCAGTGATGGCGGCCTCGATCGCGGGCTCCGTGGCCGCCGAATGGGGAGCCCTGCGGCTGCTTCGCCGCCGCGCGACGGTGGCCGACGGCAGCGCGGTGTGTACCGGGCTCCTCCTCTCCCTCACCCTGCCACCGCTGGTCCCGCCGTGGCAGGCGTTGCTGGGCGGCGCGTTCGCGATCCTGGTCGGCAAGATGATCTTCGGCGGCCTGGGCTACAACCTGTTCAACCCGGCGCTGGTGGGGCGCGCCTTCATGACGGCGAGCTTCCCGCTGGCGATGTCTGCGGGGTGGGCCGCCCCGCGGCCCTGGTTCGACGCTCAGGTCGCCGCGGTGACCAGCGCCACGCCGCTCGCGGCGCTCAGGGAGCAGGGCGTTGCCGCCGCCGTCCACCTGGTCCCGGGCAACACCTGGGCGGGACTCGCACTTGGCTTCCGTCCCGGCTCGATCGGCGAGGTCTCCATCGTGCTGATCGCCTTCGGCGCTGCATTGCTGGTTGCGCGCGGGATCATCCGCCTCACCATCCCCTTGAGCGTGATCGCGGGCGCCGGGATCGCCACCGCCTTCAGCGGAGCAGCGCTGCTCCACATGATGAGCGGCGGGCTGTGGCTGGGCGCCTTCTTCATGGCCACCGACTACGTCACCTCCCCCACCACGCGTGGTGGTCAGATCGCATTCGGGCTCTCGATCGGGCTGCTGACCGGGATCATCCGCTTGTACGGCGGGTACCCCGAGGGAATCTGTTACGCGATCCTGCTCGCCAACGCACTGGTGCCCGCGTTCAATCTGTGGTTCCCGCCCCGGCGGGTCGTCCTTGCGGGGGCGCCGTCGTGAACGGGAACCGGAACGAGGTGATGCGGATCGCCGGGACCATGACCGTCGTGTGCGCGATCGCCGGCGCCGTGCTGGGCGCGGCGTTCGTCGCCACCCACCGCTACCGCGAGGTCGCCGAACGTCGCGCCGAACGCCACGCGATCCTCGACCTGCTGCAGCTCGACACGTCGGCCACCGTTCTCGAGATCCGGCAGTTCCTCTCGCCCAGTCGAGGCGAGGTGATCTACCGGACGGCGCCGCTGGGCGGCGCCACGCGGCGCGAGATCGTGTTTGGCCTCGACGGGCGGCTGGTCGCGGCCGGCTCGGTGGCGGCATCGGCCGGCGCTCGCAGGGAGCACGACGACCGGGACTCGCGCGATCTGGTTCCCCTCGGTCGCATGTTCGCCGCTTCCCGGCGCGATATTCCCGCCGGCTTCGTGGTCGAGGGCGAATCACGCGGTTACAAGAACCGGATCCGGTTCTTCGTGGCGCTCACGTCCGGTTTCGACGTCGCCGGCGTCCGGGTGGTGGAGCATGAGGAGGATCCCGGGCTCGGCGCCGAGATCGCCACCCCCGCCTTCCAAGGCCAGTACGTGGGACGTGCCGGCGCGAACCTCGAGGCGCTCACGGTGACGAAGGACCCGATGCCCGAGGACTGGCGCGCGGCGCTCGCCACTTTCGGCCGCACGCCCGCCGCCGCGTGGGGCGAACGCCACGCTGCGCTCGTCGCGCGCGAACGGGCAAAGCCGATCTACGCCGTGACCGGTGCGACGATCTCGAGCCGGGCGCTGACCGATGGTGTGCGCGAGACCGTCGACCACTTTCGACGGCGCTGGGAGTTGCTCGCGCCACAGTTGGAGGGCTCGTCATGAGCGCGGCACTCCATCCCGGCCCGGCGCCGCGGGCGCGGGAGCTGATCCTGAACGGCATCTTCGGCCAGAACCCGGTGTTCCGGCTGGCCCTGAGTCTGTGTCCGGCGGTGGCGGTGACGACCACGCTGATGAACGGCGTGCTGCTCGGAGTGGCGGTGCTGCTGGTGCAGGTGCTCTCGAGCCTGACCGTGACGCTCACGCGCCGATGGATCCACGCCCGGGTGCGGATCCCGATCTACACCATCATCATCGCCGTCTGGGTGAGCATCATCGACATGTTGCTGGCGGCGTTCACGCCGGCGCTCTACGCCCAGGTCGGGCTCTACGTGAAGCTGATCGTCGCCTTCGCGATCATCATCTCGCGCCTCGAGGTGTTCGCGTCGCGCCAGCCCCTGGTGCCTTCGTTCTTCGACGGGTTGGGCATGGGTCTCGGATTCCTGCTCGCGTTGGTGGTGATCGGCGCCATGCGCGAGCTGCTGGGCAGCGGGGCGATCGCGGGGGTGCAGCTCACCCCCGGCAAGCCGCTGCTGTTCTTCGCGCTGCCGGCCGGCGGGTTCTTCTCGATCGCGCTGCTCATGGCGCTCTTCAACCGCATCGAGCGCCACTTGAGCGGCGCCCGGCCGCGGCCGGCCACGGAGGGCCCCCATGGCTAGGGAGGGACGCAGCTTGTTCGCCGAGGTGGGGCATCCCATGCCGTGGGCCGCCGTGGCGCTCGCGGCCGCGGTGTTGCTCGGCATCCTCTTCGGCTTCCCGCGGCAGGCGCACGGCGGCTCGGTCATGCCGCGCATCGTCAGCGCTCGCGTCTCCTCGCCCGACCAGGTGCAGCTGCGTCTCTCGGGTCCCCTCTCCCGCACCGACGCGAGTAACTTTCGCTTCACCCATGCCCGCGCTCCGGACATCGCGCTCCCGGTGCGTGACGTGCGGCTGTTGCCGGGGAACCGCGTGGTGCTGACCATCGGGCGTTCATTGCGTTCCGCCGAGAGCTACCGGCTCGAGATTCGGGAACCGCCGCTCGCCCGCGCGGTGACGCCGTCGACCTGGACGCTCCTGTTCAGCGTCCTGCTCTCCTCGGCGCTCATCAACAACTTCGTGTTCACCCGCTACCTCGGGCTCTGCATCTTCTTCGGCATCACCCGCAAGCGCGACGCCGCGGTCGGCATGGGCATCACGTTCACGATCGTCATGGTGACGACCGGCATGGTCTCGTGGCTGCTGTACATGTTCGTGCTGCGGCCGCTCCAGCTCTCGTTCCTCCAGATCCTGGTGTTCATCGGGGTGGTCGCGTTCCTGGTCCAGATGCTCGACACGGTGCTCAAGAAGACCCATGCCGGGCTGCACAAGAAGTTCGGCATCTACCTGATGCTCATCACGACCAACTGCATCATCCTCGCGGTCCCGTTGCTCAACGCCGCCGCCGACGCCGGGCCACTCGAGTCGTTCGCGCTGGCGATGGGGTCGGGCCTCGGCTTCGCGCTTGCGCTGTTCCTGATGTCCTGCGCCCGGGAGAAGATGGAGCTGGCGCGCGTCCCCGCCAGCTTCGAAGGCCTGCCGATCGCGTTCGCCCTGGCGGGTCTCTTCGCGCTCGCCTTCATGGGCTTCTCCGGGCTGGACTTCTTCCGGTAGCGCCATGGAAACTCCCGCACTCGGCATCGCGCTCTGGGGCCTGGCGGTCTTCACGTTGCTGGGAGTGGTGTTTGGCTTCGCCCTGGCGGCGGCGGCGGTGCGCTTCCACGTGCCGAGCAACCCGCTGGTGGACCGCGTGCGCGACGTGCTGCCGGCAGCCAACTGCGGCGCGTGTGGATTCGCGGGATGCCAGGTCTACGCGGAGGCGGTGGTGCAGCGGCCGGAGGTCTCGCCGAGCCTGTGCGCGCCGGGGCGGCGTCCGGTCGCGGAGCGGGTCGCCTCTCTCACCCACAAGGAGGTGGGCACCGTGGCCGATCGGGTGGTCGTGCTGCGCTGCCACGGACTCACCGCCTACGCGCGCGACGAGGCCGAGTATGCCGGGATCGCCACCTGTGCCGCGGCGTCGCTGGTGTTCGCCGGACCCAAGGCGTGCAAGAACGGCTGCCTCGGGCTCGGCGACTGCGTGCGGGTGTGCCCGTTCGACGCGCTCCACCTGGGCGCCGCCGGCATCGTCGAGGTGGATGAGGTGAAGTGCACCGGCTGCGGGCTGTGCGTCCCGGCCTGCCCCAAGGACTTGCTCCAGCTCTACCCGCGCGCACACCGCATCGAGCTGGCGTGCGTCGCGCGCGACAAGCAATCGGTGGTGCGCGCCGCTTGCCTCGTGGGCTGCACGCTATGCCGCAAGTGCGTCGCGAAGTGTCCCGCCGGCGCCATCACCTGGGATGGCCGCACCATCCTGATCGATCACGAGAAGTGCCTCGCCTACGGACCCTCGTGCGCTGAGGTGTGCGTCGATGTCTGTCCGAGCGTCATCCTGCATCGCAGGGGACAGGTCCCCCGGCCCGAGTCGGCCGCGATCGCGGTCCCCGTGGAGGTCTGAACGATGAGCAAGATGGTCGCCACACCCGCATCCGAGCCCGCCGATCCGGTGCAAGCTCGGGCCACCGACTCTCTGGTTCTCGCCATCGTCGGCAGCGGCGGCGACGGCGTCGCCCTGCTCGGCGACATGATCCTGCGCATGGCGGCACACCGAGGACTCTACGGCGTACTGGTCCAGTCCTACGGCCCGCAGATCCGTGGCGGCGAATCGGCGGTGGTGGTCCGGATCGCCAGCGAGGAAATCCACTACGAGGGCGACGAGACCGACCTACTGTTGTGCTTCCGGCTCGCCGACCTGCGCCGCTTTCAGGGCTCGATCCGGCTCCACCCCGGCAGCATCGTGATGCTGGAGGCGTCCGACGCCTCGGACCCGCCCGAGTGGCTCGGGCGCTCGGAGCTCAAGCCCTATCGCTATCCGTTCGCAACCATCGTGGACGGCCAAGAGGTCCCGGGCGATCCCAAGAACATGCTGGGACTCGCGCTCCTGTGCCGCGCCCTCGGCTGGGGGCCCGAGCAGGCCCGGCACGCGCTCGAGAAACGGTTCGCCCACCGGCCGCAAGTGCTGGCGAGGAACCTCGCCACCTTGGATCGCGGGTGGGCGGCCGCCGGCGTGCCCACGCTTCCCACGCTCCACGGCCACGGCGTGCCGCTCACGGTCGAGACCGGCAACGAAGCGGTGGCGCGCGGGGCGATCGCGGCCGGACTCAGGTTCTTCGCGGGCTATCCGATCACGCCTTCCTCCGAGATCATGGAAACCCTGATCGACGAGCTGCCCGCGGCCGGCGGCCGGGTGGTGCAGGCCGAGGACGAGATCGCCGCCCTCGGCATGGTCATCGGCGCCAGCTTCGCCGGTTCGCCGGCGATGACCGCCACCAGCGGCCCGGGGCTCTCGCTCATGACCGAGATGCTGGGGCTTGCGAGCATGGCGGAGATCCCGGCGGTGGTCGTGGACTGTCAGCGGGTGGGGCCGGCGACCGGCATGCCCTCGCGCACCGAGCAGAGCGACCTATACCACGCGGTCTACGGCGGGCACGGCGACTTCCCACGCGCGGTGCTGGGGGTATTCGACACCGTGCACGCGCGCGACGTGATGTTCAAGGCGTTCCACCTCGCCGAGCGCTACCAGCTTCCGGTGCTGGTGCTGTCGGATGCCTACGTGGCCCAGCGGCGCCAGATCCGCGATCCCGTGTTGGATCGCGCCGAGCGGCCCCAGCGGCGGGTGTGGAAGCCGGGCGACATGGCGGCGCGGTTCGACGTGAGCGGGGCGCACGGGGTGGGCGCTTTCCGCATCCCAGGCACCGAGGGCGGCACGTACATGGCGGCCGGCATCGAACACACGCCCGACGGCAACCCGACGTCGGACACCCACGTCCATCACGCGATGAACGCCAAGCGCTTCCGCAAGCTCGACGGGATCGCGGCCGAAACCGGTGACTGGTTCCTCACTCTGGGCCGCGCCGACGCTCCGCTCGGAATCATCGCCTGGGGCAGCATGTTCGGGCTGCTCCAACAGTGGGTGAGCCAGAATCCGGAGTACCGCGTGTTCCTCCCGGAGATCCTGCACCCGTTCCCTCTCGCGGGGCTCGCGGCCTGGCGGCGGGGCCTCGCGAAGACCTGGACGCTGGAGCTGAGCTTCCAGCGCCAGTTCCACCGCTACCTGGCGAGCCTCACGGATCTCGCCGGAGTGGTCCCGATTGCACGCAGCGGCGGGCTGCCGCTCTCAACCGCGGAGCTCTCCCACATGCTCACGGAGGCGTCGTCATGAAAGCCAAAGACTACCGCACCACCCTGGAGCCCGTGTGGTGCACGGGCTGCGGCGACTTCGGCATGCTCAAGGCCCTCACCCAGGCCCTGAGCGATCTCGAGGTGCCGGTCGAGAAGCTCGCGGTGGTCTCGGGCATCGGCTGCTCGAGCCGGCTGCCCGGCTACATTCGCTCCTACGCGTTCAACTCGGTCCATGGCCGGGCGCTCCCGATCGCCACCGGCGTCAAGCTCGCACGCCCCGAGATGACGACGGTGGTGGTAGGCGGCGACGGCGACGGCTTCAGCATCGGGCTCGGCCACATCCCGCATTGCGTCCGGCGCGATGTGGACCTCACCTACGCAGTGCTCGACAACGGCATCTACGGGCTCACCAAGGGTCAGGCGTCCCCGACCACCGATCCGGATCTCAAGCGCGAGCTGGGGCTCGCCGGCGCCACCGAGCGACCGCTCAATCCGGTGCTCATGCTGCTCGGCTCAGGCTGCGGATTCGTCGCCCGCACCCACGCCGGAAACCTCCCGCACCTGCGCGCGATGCTGCGCGCGGCGATCGAGTATCCGGGGTTTGCGTTCGTGCACGTGCTGGCGGCCTGCATCACCTACCAGCCCAACTCGTACGCCGAGTCGCTGTGGAAGCGCTGCTCGATGGTCCCCGACGACCATGATCCCACGAGCTTCGGGAAGGCGATCGAGCTGGCGCGTGCCGAACGCTTCATGCTCGGGGTACTCTACCGGCGCCCGCCCGAGGAGAAGCCCGCGACCGCGGGTCCCGAAGGCGAGCACAGCGCGGGGATCTGGCCACCCGTCGCGGCGGCCTCGGAGTCCGTGTTCCCGGTCTGATCAGGGAGCCTGAGAGGCATGACATGAGATCGGCGCGGTGGTGGCGGCCGGTGGACGTGCCGGCCAGCGCGGCATGGCTCACGCTGGCCGCAGTCGTGTTCGGCATGGAGGCGGTGCCCGCGCGCGGCGCCCCGGTTGCCAACGACGACTGCATGGTCTGCCACTCGCAGCCGGACCTGGAGCGCAGCACGCCGCGGCGCGGCGGCTCGCTCTTCGTCGACCCGAAGGTCCTCGCGTCCTCGCCCCACGCGGGCCTCTCCTGCGCCTCCTGCCACGCCGGGATCGGAGAGATCCCGCACGCCTCGCGGCTGCCGAAGGTGCAGTGCGTCTCCTGTCACGCGGACGAGGCGCACGCCGTGGCCGCGAGTGCGCATCGGGCCACGGCGCGCCAGGGCGGCGCGCGGCCGAAGCACCCAGCCGGAGCATCGTGCACCGGCTGCCATGGGACGCACGCGATCAAGCCGGCCGCGCGCATGGGACCCGAGGCGTGCGTCGCGTGTCACGCGACGGTGGTGACGGCCTACCAGGGGAGTGTCCACGGTGTGGCGCTCGCGAAGGGCGACCCCGAGGCCTCCCGGTGCCGCGACTGCCACGGCCCGACGCACGCGGCGCTCTCGCATCTCGATCCCGCGTCCGCGGTGAGCCGCGCGAGGCTGGCCGAGACCTGCGCCCGCTGCCACGCGGACAAGGAACTGACAACCCGCCGCAAGATCACGATACCGGCCGCCTATACCCTATATAAGGAGAGCGTCCACGGGCAGTCGAAGGACCCGAGGGCCGCCACCTGCAACGACTGCCACGAAAGCCACGACCTCAGGCGCGCCACCGACCCGACCTCCTCGATTCACAAGGCAAACATCCCGGCGACGTGCGGCCGCTGTCATGCTCAGGAATCCGCCGACTACCGCGAGAGCGTGCACGGCACTGCCCTGGCGCGAGGCGTGTCGCGATCGCCGGCCTGCACCGACTGCCACGGCGAGCACAGGATCCGGGGACCCCGCGAGCCCGGCTCACCGGTGGCGGTTGCCGGAGTGACCGCCACGTGCTCCCATTGCCACGAAGCCACGGGGATCCGCGAGACCTACGGGCTCCCGGCAGGCAGACTCAGCACTTACCAGGACAGCTACCACGGGCTGGCCGCGCGTGGCGGCTCGCCAGCGGTCGCCAACTGCGCCTCGTGCCACGGCTATCACCGCATCCTGCCCTCGAGCGACCCTCGCTCGGCGGTCGCTCCCGCCAACCTCCCCGCGACCTGTGGCAAGTGCCATCCCGGTGCGGGCGAGCGGTTCGCGGCGGGCGCGGTGCACGAACCGATGGCGAGCCCCAGCCGGCCGCTGCTCCACTGGGTGCGGATCGCCTACCTCGCGCTGATCGCGCTCACGATCGGCGGCATGGCCCTCCACAACGGGCTCGACTTCGCGGCCAAGCTGCGCCGGCGCCTGCGCGAGCACCTGGGCGTTGTCGCCCGGCACGCCGAGGCGATTCAACGCTGGCACGTACGCCTGACGCTCTCCGAGCGAATCCAGCACGTGGCGCTCGCGGTGAGCTTCTTCACGCTCGTCTATACCGGGTTCGCGCTCAAGTTCCCGGAGAGCTGGCCGTTTGCCTGGCTCGCGCGCCTCGAGGGCGGCCATGCGTGGCGCAGCAGCATCCATCGCGCGGCGGCGCTGGTGATGGTCGCAGTCGCGCTGTTCCACGTGGCCTACTTGTTCGGCCGCCGTGGGCGCGCGATGCTCGCCGCCATGGCGCCACGCCCGCAGGATGCCCGGGACGCGGTCGCCAACCTGCTCCACCTGGCTGGCCTGCGCGCCACGCCGCCCAAGTTCGAGCACTTCGGCTACATCGAAAAGGCCGAGTACTGGGCCCTGGTCTGGGGCACGGCAGTGATGACCGTGACCGGCGTGGTGCTGTGGTTCGAGAACCAGTCGCTCCAGTGGCTCAACAAGTGGGTGCTCGATCTCGCCACGATCGTCCACTACTACGAGGCCTGGCTCGCTTTTCTCGCCATCATGGTCTGGCACGTCTATCAGACGGTCCTCAACCCCGACGTCTATCCGATGAACTGGACCTGGATCACCGGCCGGATCTCGGACGACATGCTCCGGCACGAGCACGGCGCCGAGTGGGAGCGGCTACAGGCGGAGGAGGCAGCGGCGGCGGAGCGGGCGGCGCAGGACGCCCCGGAGGGGGAGAAACCGACCGGGGACTAGGCCGTGTCGCCGACCTCGGCGCGGCACTCGGCCGATGGCGCGCTCAACCCCGATCTGCCGCTGGCGTGAGCGGGGATCTCAGCCCTCGGCCTCGATGGCCTTCATCCCGCGTCCCACTGTTGCCATGTCGTCGTCCGACAGCATGACTCTGCGTGTAGACCCGTCGCGGGATGGCGAGGCGCAGGAGCTCCAGCGGTGCCTGGCGCTCGCACGCCGCGGATTCCGCCCTGATCGTAGAAGGCGCACGCCAGCGCCTGAGCGGGGAACTGTCGGGGCGGGATGTGCGGCAGGAATGCTCCGGCGTCGATCTACACGGCATGTCCCCCCGGCGGCCGGACGATCGGGAAGCCGGCCCCCATCAGCCCCTCTCCCAGGTAGCGGATGGAAGCGATGCGGTACTTCAGATAATCCTCGTCCACGACCTCCCGGAGCCCCACGGCGATCGCCTCGAGGTCCCGGCCGGCGAGACCGCCATAAGTGGGAAATCCCTCGGTCAGGATCAGCAGATGCGGAGTGGCTCGATGATGGTCTTCATGTCGTGACGCCGGCGCCGCGCCGCGCGCCCAAGGCGGCACTGGCTCTCACGCAATCTCCATTGCCCCGTCGGGATTCAGGACGACGCACTCTCCAACCTGTTGCCCCTTGAGTGAGCCGGTTCAGCCCAACGCGTGCAGGGACGCACAGGATCGGGCGTTCTTCTGTCAAGCTGACAGAGGCCCGCTGTCTGGATGGCATGAGAGCCGGCCTGCACTGTGGCCGGATGCGGAATCAGCCGCGTGGAGTTGCATGTACCGGCGAAGGCCGTCGTTCAGCGCCTCGCGCAGGCCGGAAGCGCCGCGCTACTTCTTCCGGAGCGACGCGAGCAGCCCGTCGAATTCCTTGGCCGCTGGAGCGGTGCTGCTCGTGGGCCCGGTGAGCTTGAAGAAGAGAGACCCTCGAGGTCCCTCAACGACAGCACCGAGCAGGGTCCAGCCGGAGGTCGGCCCCGCGGAGCCGTGGGCCGGGTCCGCATGGGCCTGGTAGGTCCCGGTCAACTCGACCTGGGAAACCTTGAGGTGTCGGACTTCGAAGTTGCGCCGAACGGGTTGCTGCGGCGCCTTGAACTCGCCGATCCAACGCTCGACATTGGCATCCGTTTCACCCCCCTGCCCCGGCCCGAAGTAGTAGACGACGCACCTCGCGGCCTCGCCCCCGGACGCGGGAGCCGGGATGACGTAGGTGGCGAGACGCATCCCGGTGGCCTCCTCTTCAACCCAACGCTTGGGCGTCTGCCACACGACCCCGGGATCCTGCTCCGGGGCTGCGGACTCCATGCCCCCCGGCATCTCTTCGCCGCCTGGTGCGGCGTTCGCGTCCCCGCCTGCCACCGTCGATGGTTTCTCTTTCGTCGTGCTCCGATTCCAGGCCAGAACGGCCAGCACGGCGATGAAGATCACAATCACGGATGTGAGGAGGCGCAGTCGCATCGTGAGTTCGCTCCGCTTCGACGAGGCAAGCCGGGGGCCCCGCTTCGCCAACACCGATGGTGAGGCAGACCGGAACAACCAGCATGAGGTGATACCAGCCGTGCGCCCAGGAACGCAAGTCGTTCGGTCGCCCGCATGTCTCGTCACCCGGTGGACGGCGCGCGGTGTCGCGGCTATCGTCCACCGAAATCGTTCCTCGCCGGAGCATCGGCACCGTCTCTGATGATGGTTCGCTGAGAGAAAGGACCCGAATCCAATGAACCAGCCGCAGAGAGTTCGGATCGGCGTCATGAGCTTGATGCTGGTGTTTGTTCTGGCGTTGGCGGGCTCATGCCAGAGGAAGCCCGCGGAAGGACCCCCGGCCGCTGGTTCAGCCGCGGACAGCGCCCAACAGGCACGACTCGCGGCGGGCCAGACGGCCTATCTCGCCAACTGCGCGATGTGCCACGGGGTGTGGGGTCTGGGTGATGGACCGCTCGCCGCGCAACTCCAGAAGGAGTCCGGGGTCAAACCGGCACATCTCAACGACCTCACGCACCTGGAGTCGATGGGACGCGCAGGGGTGATCACCGTGATCGAACAGGGCGGCGCTCACACCGGCCGCTCGAACCTGATGCCACCGTGGGGGGAGCGTCTTTCAACCGAGGAGATCGAGAAGATCGCCGACTTCGTGTTGGCCTTGCCCGATCTTCACCCGAAGATCCCGCCCAAGACGTTGGCCAAGTACCTCCAGGCGCCGCCTGGAGCGACGGCCGAAGGCCGCACGCTCTATGTGACCATGTGCACGGCGTGCCATGGGCCTTCCGGCAAGGGGGACGGCCCGTACGCAGACACCATGCTCGTGCGCAACAAGCTTCGGCCGCGCGATCTCACCGATAGTCTCTATTTCAGCGGCAAGACCGACCGCGAGCTGTTCGCCACGATCTCCCTCGGCGGGGGCTACTTCCACAAGTCGCCCTTCATGCCCATCTGGAGCGTGTCCCTGACACCGGACCAGATCAAGGACCTGGTCAGCTACATCCGGGCACTGTCGCGGACCACTCCCCAACCATGAACAACTTCTGATCGGCCTTCAGGAGTGGACCTCGAGCGGGGCGCACCTACCAGCCTCCGCCCCAGACGCCCGACGCGAGCTGCGACCACCACCTTCACCCAAGCCGCCCGATGGCGAAGCCGCTCCGCTACGGGCGCTCATCCGTACTGGAGCCCGCCCCGCACGCTGAGCGCAAGCGAGATCACGAGCGCCAGCAACGCGATCGTTCCGAGCGCGCGCATGGACCATCCCGGCGTCGGGCCGCCGAGCCCCGGGCGGAGCGGGAACACAGCTCCAAGCAGTACACCCGCCACGAGCCCTGCGGCGTGCGCGGCGTTGTCGGTGGCGTTGCGGGTGAAGCCGGCCGAGAAGCTCTGCCCGATCAGGAACAGCAGCGCCGCGCCCATGGCACGCGCGCGGCCTACCGCGAGCCGCCGCCGCACCCGCCAGGCGCTCGCGAGCAGGGCTCCGCCGAGCGCGAAGATCGCTCCCGAGGCGCCGACGCTGATGCTGAGTCCGACCGGGTGCTGCGCTCCGCGCCAGGCGAGGCTCGCGAGCGAGGCGATGGCACCGCCGGCGGCGTAGATCACCGCGAAGCCCGGCCGCGTGTACATGCCCTCCACCACGGGTCCAAAGATGATCATGCTGAGGGCGTTGAAGAACACGTGCGCGATCCCGGCATGGAGGAAGGTCGAGGCGAGCAGGCGCCAGGCCGTGTCGAGCGGGGCGAGGTTCGGGGCGCTGGCGCCCCAGGCGAAGAGCGCATCGGTATTCCCGATCTCGCGCCGGAACGCGAGTACCCCGAACACCAGCGCCCACGAGAGCAGAAGCAGCAGCGTGCCCCAGGGCGCGACATCGCCGATCAGCGACGCGAGGTCAGCGGGCGGCGGTTCGTCCGGGTCGGGCGGGATGAAGTCGGGCTCGAGGGCTTCGAGGTCGGTCGGCTCGGGCTGGCGCGGATCGCTCATCGCGCCCGCATCGTACCGGGTCGGCGCCAGGCGCGGGCGGCTGGCTCGGCCGCCCGCACGATGGTCACTCGATCCGCACCACCCGCACGATCCGTTACCTCAGGCTTGCGATCCGCCTGGTGAAGCTCCCTTGCGCTGTCGTGAGCCGAACGAAGTAGATCCCGGCCGCCGTCGAGCGGCCGTCGCCGTCTCGTCCATCCCACCTGACTGGGTGGACACCGGCCTCCCAGCGACCACTCGCCAGCGTGCGGACCTTCCGCCCGTCCACGCCGTAGACGGCGAGCGACACCTGCCCGGCTTGGGCCAGGCGGAAGGAAATCGTGGTCGAGCTCTCGAAGGGGTTGGGGTAGGCCCCCGCCAGCATGGTGCTGGTCGCACGCGGAGTCCCCACGCCCACCACCCCGCTGGCGAGCGCCTGGATCGCGCCCGCGCTCAGCGCCCGGTCGTAGATCCGCACTTCGTCGAGAGCTCCCTGGAAGAGCCGGCCGGTGTTGCCGTCGCTCTGGGCGCCGATCCCGAGCGGCTCGTCGTTGGCCGAGATCGTGAACGTGCTGGCGAGCGATCCATCGAGCGCGCCGTTCACGTAGAGCCGGATGACGCTCCCGTCGTAGGTCGCCGCCAGGTGCATCCACGTGTCGCCGGTGGTCGGGTACGAGGTGGCGCCGTTGACGCGATAGGTGTCGGAAGCGTTGAAGCGGACAAACGGCTTGCCGGTGCTCGACAGGTTCAGCTCGTATCCCGGAATGATCGTGCCCACGAAACTGGCCTTGGCGACCACGTTCGCGGTGCCGAGCTTGGAGGGCTTGATCCACGCCGACAGCGTGATCTGGCTGGCGAGATCGAGGAGCGGGTCGTCGGGCACCAGGGCGTATTGAGTTGTTCCATCGAGCGCCAGGGCGAGCCCCATCGTGCCCGCCACCCAGCCGGGCGCGCCCGTCAGATTCCCATCCAGGCCGTTGCCGGCGGCGTCGACGATGGTTCCGCCGCTTCCTTCGTTCAGCGGCCAGCGCGCCACCAGGCCTTCGTTCGGATCGACGGACACGAAGGTGGCGTGGATGGTGTGCGTCGCCTGCACGTTGGTGAAGGTGTAGTTGGTGACCGGCCCCACCGAGCCGCCGTCGACCAGCACGTCGGCGACGCCGTAGCCGGCATTGGGCGTGATCGTGAACCCTTGGTTGGCGCCCTGCTGGACGATCACCGCGCCGCTCGGCGTGATCGTGCCGTTGGCTCCCGCCGACGCCGTGATGGTGTAGGTCGCGACGCTGGCCAGCGCGGCGATCTCCTCCGCGCTGAGCGCGCGGTCGTAGAGCCGGGCCTCGTCCAACGCGCCCTGGAACCAGCGGCTCGCGGTTCCGGTGGCGTTCACCTGGGCGCCGATGGCGAGCGGCAAGGTGTTCGATGCGATGGTGATCGCCGCAGGCAGCGAGCTCTCGAGCACGCCGTTGACGTAGAGCTTGATCGTGGCGCCGTCGTAGGTGGCGGCCACGTGGATCCAGGTGCCGATGAGCCCGTTGTACTGGGTGGTCGAGTTGACCCGGTACGTGTCGCCCGAGGTCTGCTGGTTGAAGCGAACGAACATCCGCTGCGAGCTGGGGAGCGCCCCGCTGGTGGAAAGGCACAGCTCGTAGCCGTTGACCGATCCGTTGACCGATTTGCTGATCAGGTTCTGGGTCGCGACGACGCCGGGCCTGATCCAGGCCGCCATCGTCACCGCGTTCGCGGTGGTGATCGTCGCCAGGCTAGCGTTGTGCGCCACCGACGCGTACTGAGTGGTCCCGTTCAGGGCGATCGCCTGCCCGTGGGTGCCGGTGACGTAGGTGGGCGTTCCGAATGCCGTCGCATGGTTGGCGTTGCCCGAGGCGTCGTTGACGTTCCCTTCCATCTTCCACCAACCGACTGGGCCCGTCTGACCCACTCCGCCCGAGCGGAGCACACCCTGCACCTGAGTCCCGGTCCCGGCCACGATCACCACGGAACCGTTCACGTTCGCCTTCATGCTCATCGCGTCGTTGAGGCCCCCCGGCATGAGCTGCACGCTGGAGCCGAACGCGATCGTCGAGGTGGAGGACTCCTTGTAGAGGATGTTGCCCGAGCCCTCGACGCTCGTGTAGAGCACGGTCACCGTCTCGGCGTTCTCGTCGAGCAGCACGATCCCGCGCGTGCCCGACTGGTCGACCTCGTAGAGGTTGTCCCAGGTCCCCGCCGGCCGCCGCACCAGCAGCGCGATCTTGGGAAACCCGGCGGTGTCATAGCTGGTCTTGACCGCGGCGTAGAGCGTTCCATCCGAAGCGACCGCCACGTGGAGATGGTCGTCGGCCATCCCCAGACCCACGTCGAGCGCGGACTGCGACGCCGGCAGCTCGTCCGCGGTCCAGGTGGCGGGATCGGTTCCGTCGGCGTGGGTCCGGAACCCGAAGCGCTGCGTGCTCTGGTTCGACCACAGCACCCCGATCTTGCCGTCGGGGAAGGCGGTGACCACCGCGATGTCGTCGTTCGGGATGCCGGTCGCCAGCGTGACTGGCGCGCTCCAGCTCGAGTAAGGCGCGTCGCTGTAGTAGACGACGATCTGGTCCGTCCCGGCCGCGCGATCGGTGGCGAGCCACATCCGTCCCTGCGAATCCACGTCGATGGTGGCCGTCTCCGTCCCGCTGTCGAGCGCGATCGGGGCGTTCGCGGGTCGCGTGGTCCACGCCTGATAGGTCTGCGTCGCCGGCACGTACTCGATCGAGGCCAGTTCGGTGGTCGCGCTGGTGAAGAGCAGCACGTGAGCGACCGCGCCCATCGACTTCACGTCCGCGTGGACGCCCGTCGAGTTGGAGAGCTTGAGCACGCTGGTCCAGGTGGTGCCGTCGAGCCGCCACACCCAGGTACCCGAGCTGTTCGGGAACACGCACCACCAGCGCCCGTCGTGCGTCCACACCTTCGACTGGGGCTTCTCACCGGTGTTGGCGGTGACCGTCAGCGCTGTGAGCGATGTGTGAACGGGCGGCAACGCAGCGGCCGGAGCCACGGCGAGGAGCCCGAGGAGGGAAGCGAGAATCCAGCGCACGGGATGACCTCCTGCGGGGGAGATAAGGGCGACGCGGATTGCAGCAGCGTCCATGCTGGGACGGCGCTCACTCAGGGGCCCGCGAGATCGGGGGACGATCGCGGGAATGCGCACGGGCCTTGCGAGAAGGCCTCGAGGATATCACCC
>DASTBI010000089.1 GCA_035712145.1 Candidatus Eisenbacteria bacterium
GCTCGGTCGTGAAAATCTTCCTGCTGATCGTGCACGGCCTGAGCGCCACGCTCCTCCTCGGCGCGATCACCCACCAGGCCATCGCCGTGTGGTGGGCGAGCCCGACCAGCGCCGGGTTCTGGAGATCGCTAGGCGCGGTCCATCCTCAGCGCTATGTGAACGCGATCATCGTGCTGCTCGTCTTCACGATCGCTCTCGGCGCCGTGATCTACGTGCCGTTTCGGACCGATGTGCGCGCCACCTACCTCGACGCGGCCGTGCCCTGGGCGACCGGGCTGTTCGAGGTCAAGGAGCACGCCGCGGCGATCGCGCTGGCGCTGATACCCGCTTACTGGGCGCTGTGGCAGACCGCGGCGCATCGCGGCAGCCGCCGCGCGGTCACCACCATTCTGCTGATCGTGGCATGGTGGAACTTCGTGATCGGCCACGTGGTCAACAATCTGCGCGGCCTATGATCCGCGAGCGGCTGTGCTGGGGCGCGAGCCTGGGAGGAATTGTCGGCTACGCGCTGGCCGTGCTCACGTCCTACCCGATCCGCATACTCTTTTACCCGAACTCCGCGTCGTGGGGACTGATCGACGTCCCCGGCGAGCCGGTGATCGCGTGGTTCGGGAGGCTCATCAACGCCGCCCTGGGCGCGGCGCTCGGGGTGGTGATCCTGTGGCCGATGCGCACGCCCGTGCGCTGGTCGTCGATCTGGATCGCGGCGGTGGTGGCGATGGTAGTGCTCGCCGCGCACGAGCGACATTGGTTCCTTCACTAGCTTGAAACTTCGAGTTCCCCTGCTAATATGCGCGCCACTCGGCGGATGCCGCCAGGCTTAGGCGCGGTCCCGCCCCCAGAGCTTGGGGATGTAGCTCAGCTGGGAGAGCACCTCGTTCGCAACGAGGGGGTCGGCGGTTCGAATCCGCTCATCTCCACCATCTTCGACGCGGCCACGCCTCCCGTGGCCGCGCGCTTTTCATTCGCCCGCGGCCCTCATCCGTGTTCGGTCTTTGTGCAATCGGACGCCGGCGCGTCCGGTCTTCCTCGACTGCGCCGCGCGGTCCTCTATCTTGAAGTGGCTCGATCGATCGTTTGCACGGAGGACCCTTCATGCTCGTGAGCGGACTGCTGCCCTGGATCGTCTTCAATTTCTTCATCCTGGTGGTGCTCGTCTTCGACCTCGCCGTGCTGCATCGCAAGAGCGAGGAGCCGAGCTTCCGCGATGCGATGTCGTGGACAGGGGTGTGGAT
>DASTBI010000090.1 GCA_035712145.1 Candidatus Eisenbacteria bacterium
GTCGGTGCTCAGCTGCATCCGGGTCTGCACGCCGGCCGAGGGACGGAGAGGATTGCCGCTCAAGGTCTTCACCTGCAGCCTTCCACTAGGCACCTGGAAGACATTCCTGGCCTGAAGGCCCTCCTCGTCTTCCGCGGCTACCCCGTCCGCGGACCTGAGCGCGCACGCGATGAGGTCGTCCAGGTCATCGAGCTCGTCGTCGGTCCTGTCGCCGGCGCACAGGCGATCGTTCACCCGCGCGACGATATCCCCGACAGTCTCGATGTCGTCGTCGCCATTCCTGCACGAGACCGCGTTGTCGTCGCAGATCATCCCTGCTTCGCGGTTGAGGAGCAGCACGAGGAAGTCCTGCGCCACCCTCATCTCCTTGCTCCGGTGCCCGCGCGCCGAGAGGAGCTCGCAGTCCGCCGTGAAACAGCCGCTCCCACCGAATGCTTCGTTCGACTCGGAGATGCTGTCGAACAGGGCGTCCAGCGAATCCGAATCCATCCCGTGCCCGTTCTTGCCGTTGCCGAGGCCAGACGTGTGGCCGAGACCCACTCCCAGGCCATTGCCATGCTTGTCCTTGTCCTGGTTGCCGTTGCCGTTGCCGTTCCCACCGCGATTGCCGTTGTCGCGGCACGCCTTGCTCCAGAACCCGAGGCCCCTGGCGTGGTTCTCACAGGTCTCTCCTCCTCCACCTGGAGGTGGCGGTTCCTCGCCGTCCTCGGTCGGCTCGATGTAGCCGAAAAGCCCGTGCGTCTCGTCATCGGGACCGGCGGCGAAGTAGAGGCGACACGCGACTTCGGAGCCCGCTCCGCTGCAGGTGGCGAGCCCCCACAGTCCCTCGATCGTGATGGGGTCCTGGTTCTCGTCGAGGAAGCTGCCCTGGAAGGAGCCATCGCCTAACGAGTAGGCGAGGATCCGGCCGTCACCGAAGTTGCCGACCAGCAGGTCGCCGCTGAAGTCGCCGAAGCACCCGGGCGCGACGACCATGGCCCACGGCGCATTGAGCTCGCCGGCGGAGACCAAGCGGCTCAGGAACGTGCCGTTCGTGTCGTACACGTTGATGTAGCCGTTGCCGGGTCCCGGCACTTCTTCATTGCCGCTCTTCAGCGCGTAGGCGACGTAGAGCTGGCCGTTGATGTTGGCGATGTTGAAGGGGCAGTAGCCTGCGGGCAGGTTGGGATCAATGAAGCTCCCGCTCGGCGTGATCTGCACGAAGCTGCTGTCGTAGACGTCGATCGAGCACTCGCCGAAATTCGCGGCATAGATGCGTGCACCCGACGCGGTGCTGGCGATCGCGGCGCCTGTGTAGGCCGCGCCGTCGTTGGTCGCGACCTGGACGGCGTTGCTGGGATCGAACGTGGGACTCCAGGCCGAGATCGTCCCGTTCGTGGTCACGAAGATGAAGCGGGCGGTCGAGACGCTGTCGCCCTTGGAGAAGCTGAACCTGAGATTCGTGTCGTTGGCGAGCACCACGCCGGTCGGCGAGCCGCCGGGAATGTTGACGACGAGACCGGTCGAGACCCCTGCGGGGCTGTAGAGGGTCGAAGTCCCCGTGCCTTCGTTGGCGACCCAGAAGGTGCAGTTGCCGCCGGGTGCTAAACCCCATGGGTTGACGAGATTGGCGTCCGTCGCCCCGGCTTCTCCCGAGACGTCGGCCACCAGGTCGACTTGAGTGAAGTTGTTCTGAGCGAAAGCGTCGAGAGGAATAGCGAATAGACACAAGACCGCGAGCAGAGTCGCGAGCTTCGTTCGCATGAGCGACCTCCGTGGCAAGATGCGGCAGCAAGATGCAGTTCAGGCGCGAGCCGCGGAGGCCTCGGCGGTGAGGCTGAGCGGGGGCTTGGAGAGAGGTGCAACCTCGGGTTTCGAGCCCCTGCCGCGACTGCGACCTAAAAACCCTAGAGCCTGTTTCGGCCGCGAAAATCGGGTGAAATCCGTATGACCCACGGCAGGCATACGTCGCCCTCGGCGGAGGCTACAATCGATCACGCGTGATGCATCGCCCGGGCGAAGGCCCGGTACCGTGATCCAACGATTAGAGCCGCAGGTTCTTAGGAGCGCGTGCATGAACTTCAGATCGCATTTCTATCGATTCTCCAAGTGGGCTGCGCGCGCGGTGGGGCAGCCCATGGCGTTCGTCCTGGCCGTCTTCGTCGTGGCGGCCTGGGCGGTGTCCGGCAAGTTCTTTGGCTTCAGCGACACGTGGCAGCTGGTCATCAACACCGGCACGACGATCGTCACCTTCCTGATGGTGTTCCTGATCCAGAACACCCAGAACCGCGAAGGCGAAGCGATGCAGATCAAGCTCGACGAGCTGCTGCGCGCGGTGGAGGGCGCGCATCTGGCACTGCTGGATCTGGAGGAGCTGACCGAAGACGAGCTGGACGTGATGAAGGGTCGCTACGCCGAGCTGGCGAAGAAGGCGCGCAGCGATCTGCGCAAGGGCCGGAAGGACTCGGGCACTCCCGAAGTCAAAGCGAGCGCGAAGGATCCGGCGTGATCGATGTCAGGGACGATGCAAGACAGACTGCCCGGCGGCAGTCTCGAGCTACGGCATCGGCACGCCGAGCCGGGCGAACGCCCACAAGCCGAGCTGCATGACCGCGAAGCTCGCAAGGCCGGCGATCGTGTCGTCGCCGACGATGCCCCAGCCGCCCGGCCACGCCTGCGACTCCCTCGCCCCGAGGGGCTTCCACACGTCGAACAGCCGGAAGAGGAGGAACGCGGCGAGGAATGCCTGCCAGGTGTGCGGGACGAGCAGCAGCGCGATGCTCTGACCGATCACCTCGTCGATGACGATCGGGTGGGCGTCGTGGCCGAGATCTTTCTCGGCGTACGTGCAGATCGGCACCGCGATCAGGCCACCCACGACGATCGCCGCGATCGCCCACGGCAGCGGCGGGACCGGCAGGAACCAGCCGATCACCGTGACCACCAGGCTCGCCAGCGTGGCGCAGGCGATCGGGAAGTAGCCGATGGGACCGAGTGTGGCGAGGAAGTGAATCAGCCGCTTCATGCGCGCGGCGATGAAGACTCGGTGAGCTCGGGCTGCGAGAGCCGGGCGAGGACGGCCTTGCACATCGAGCGCAGGGTCTCGGACACGCCGCGCCCCTGGCTGGCGATCGCTTCGAAGTCGGGCGCGCCGCCGGGATTGAGCTGCGCGCGCATGCGGTCGACCGGGATCGCTCCGGGCAGGTCGCGCTTGTTCCACTGGAACACGCGCGGGAGTCTGCGCAGCTGGTCGCCGGAGAGTCCGAGCGTCACCAGGTTGGTGGCGAGGTCCTCGAGCGACTCACGATTCGCCAGCTCGCGACCCGGCCCCGAATCCGCGACGAAGACCAGGCCATCGAGCCCCTGCAGCACGGCGCGCCGCGAGAGCCGGTAGTACGACTGTCCAGGCACCGTGTAGAGGTGAAACCGAGTGGCGAAGCCCGCGACCGTGCCCAGATCAATGGGCAGAAAGTCGAAGAACAGCGTGCGCTCGTGATCCGTCGAGATCGACACCAGCCTGCCGCGCCGCTCGGCCGGCAATCGCTCGTGCAGGCACTTCAGGTTGGTGGTCTTCCCTCCCAACCCGGGCCCGTAGTAGACGATCTTGAAGTGAATCTCGCGCGCCCGATGGTTGACGAGGGCCATGACAGTCCTAGGCGGTCTTGGGGGAACCGAGTGGAGTGGGGCTCGGGTTGTCTTGCGGCGCTCAGTCGCCGAACAGTGCGTCGACCTCGCGCCCCGCGGCATCCGCGAAGGCCCTAGCGTCGTTGGTTGGCTCGACCAGTCCCACCTTTTCGAACAGACCCGCGAAGACCGGATCCAGGATGGCCACCGCCCGATTGGCGCGGAACCGCACCAGGCCGAGCGTGCTGCGCCGATCGAACACCGTGCACATGATGACCCGATCAGCGAGCAGACAGGAGTAAACGGTGCGCGTCGGCCCTTCGCTCACCACCGCGTTGACGCCGTTTTCCCCGAGCAGCCGCGTGAGCTCCGCGTTGGCCGTGAAGTCGGCGGCGATCAGGCTGGCGAATGCGGTGACGTCGAAGTCCGCGCTACGTCCGGCCGTGGTGATCAACTGGCCGGATCGGTCCACCAGGTGGACGGAGAGGGCATTGGTGCGCTCGAGCAAGTCGAACAGCACCTGATCGATCGCTCGAAAATCCTTTTCGAACAGAGTCCATTGAGCCATGGAACCCCCGGCTTTGGGCCGCGGTGGCACCGTGAGGAACTCAGGGCACGTCCTTGTTCCGGGGCAGACGATTAGCACCGGAAGGCCGGAGGAGCAAGTGAAGATTGGAGATGACTCGGAATCAGGGATGGGCCTTGGAAACCCGGGGCGGCTGGTGGGTGCCGAGGGTCCCGTGGGCCATCTCGACATCGTGCTCGTCCTCGATCTCCCCGACGATCTCCTCGATGACGTCCTCGAGCGTGACGATCCCAATGAACCGGGTGTCCGCGTCACGGACGACCGCCATCGGCCGACGCTCGCGCCGGAAGATGCGAAGCAACCGGTCGAGAGGCTGGTCGGGGCTCACGAAGAGAGGCGGGTAAATGGCGTCCATCAGGATCACGAGGCCTCTGAGACTGAACAGATGGAACAGGTCCTTGGTATTGACGATCCCGACGATGTTGTCGACCGACCCTTCCCAGACCGGCATGCGCGTATGGGCGGTCTCGCGGGCGGTCTCGAGGATTTCCTCCTCGGTGGCCTTGATCGAGAGCGTCACGACCTTCTCGCGGGGAACCATGATGTCCTTCACCGTCTTCTCGGAAAGCTCGAAGACGTTGCGCGCGTAGCTGGCCTCGTCGGGCGTGATGGCGCCCGCCTCCTGGCTCTCATCCACCAGCATGCTGATCTCGTCGGCCGAATGGACCAGCTGTTCGTGCGACTGGGGCGGCAGCCGCAGCAATCGGACGAAGAAATTGCTCGATCCGCCGATGAACCGGATGAAAGGCCGAAAGACCCGGCCAAACGTCAGCAGGATTCCGGTGACGAGCAGCGCCACGTCCTCGGAGCGCTGAATGGCCAGGGCCTTGGGCGCCTGCTCGCCGAGCACCACGTGCAGGTAGGTCAGCATCAGGTACGCGAGCGTCACTGCGACGATGTGCGAGAGCGCGAAGCCCCAGACGTCGGGCAGCGCGCTGAAAAGCGGCGACATGAGATGGGCCAGGGCCGGCTCGCCGATCCATCCCAGCGCCAGGCTCGCGAAGGTGATGCCGAGCTGGCAGGCGGCGATGGCGTCGTTCATGTGCTCGAGCGCCGTGCTCACGGCCTTGGCGCCGAAGCGTCCGCGCGCGATCAGCTCCTCGACGCGGGTCCAGCGCACCGTGACGAGCGCGAACTCCGCGGCCACGAAGAAGGCGTTGAGCGCGAGCAGGACGAGAACTGCGCTCAGCCGAAGGACGTCGTTGAGGTAGCTCGGCATGGGCGGCTATTCGAGCTCGCGACGCCCCTCCAGGGCGCGCGCGAGCGTCACCAGGTCCGAGTACTCGAGATCCGACCCCATGGGAACGCCGCGGGCGATGCGGGTGACCTTGACGCCGAGCGGCGCGAGCAGGCGCGAGAGATAGAGCGCGGTCGCCTCGCCGGTGACGTTGGGGTTGGTGGCCAGGATCACCTCGGCGATTCCTGGCTCTCCCCCGGGCGGCGGCTGCAGGCGCTGGAGCAGCGGCTGGATGCGCAGGTCCTCGGGCGTGGTGCCATCGAGCGGCGACAGCGCGCCACCGAGCACGTGGTACCGCCCGCGAAACGTCCCGGTGCGCTCGAAGGCCAGCACGTCGACCGGCTGCTCGACGACGCACAGGAGGGAGCCGTCACGCCGCGGGTCTTCGCAGATCAGGCAGGGGTCGCTGTCGCTGAAGTTCCCGCACACGTTGCAGAAGCCAACCTGCTCCTTGACCACGCGAATCGCCTCGGCGAGGCGCAACGCTTCGTCCTTGGGCATCTTGAGCAGGTGCATGGCCAGACGTTGCGCGCTCTTCTGGCCGATGGTGGGAAGCTTCTTCAGCTCCTCCACGAGGAGCTCGAGGTACTTGGAGCTGTACATGCAGAGGGGGCTAGAAAGGCAGGTTGATCCCGCCGGTGAGCCCGCCCAATGCCTCCTTCATGTGCGCTTCGGAAGTGCGCTGCGCCTCACCGATCGCGGTGAGCACCAGGTCCTCGAGCAGCGACGCGTCCTCCTTGAGCGCCTCGGGCTGGATGGTGATCTCGATCAGCTTCTGCTTGCCGTCCACCACCGCTTTGACCAGGCCGCCGCCGGCGCTGGCTTCGAAGCGCTCGGCGGCCAGGCGCTCCTGCACCTCGCCCATCTGCTTCTGGATCTTCTGCGCCTGCTTGACCAGATCGCCGAAGCTCTTCATGGCGTGTTCCTCCCGGCATCACCGGACGGTTGGATCAGATCTCCTTCGAACCACGCGATCGCTCGATCGACGAGCGGCTTGAGATCGGCGGCGCGCGGGCGCTCGGCGGGCGCGGTCTCGATCACGCAGGAGAGCGCGAGCGTCTTCTGGAACGTGTCGGTCATCACCCGCTCGACCATCGCGCGATTCTCCTGCTCGTCGACCACCGAGCGGTGCAGGGAATCCATGGCCAGCAGCAGCGCGCGTGACGTGACGCCGACCAACCGGCTCTCCTGGAGGAACGCGCCGAGCATCCGCTTCTGGGCGTTGATGGTCTCCACCACGGTGCGCCAACTCTCTTCGATCTCGGAGTCGAGCCGTGGCGCATCGTCGTCGATCACGGCGGTCGCGGTCGCCGCGGCGGCGATCTCGCGGACCATGGCCGCCGCCTTGGGCGGGGATTGCGAAGGACTCGCTGCTCCTGGCGCCACCGTGCGAGCGGGAGCCGAGCGTGTCGGCGCGGGCGCGCGCACGCTGGAAGGCTCGGCCGGAGAGGCGCCTCCCGCCGATCTCGCACTGCCGCCACCCGCCAGCCGCTTCTCCAGCGCCTCGAGACGCTGGAGGAGCTGAGCCAGCGTCTCCCCCGGCTCGAGCGTCGCCATCTGCATGACCGCCGCCTCGAGGTGAACCATGGGCTGGGACGCGTCGCGCATCGGAAAGTGCAGGTCGGCGGCGATCTTCATGAGGCGCAGCAGGTCGTGCTCGCTCCAGCCGGACGCCTGCGAGCGCAGCCGCTCGAGCTCTTCAGTGGTCGCGGGCACCAGCTCCGCGGCCGCCGGATCGACCTTGAGCACCAGCAGGTGCCGCAGGTGCTCGGCCAGCCCCTGCGCCAGCTCCATGGGGTCGATGCCCTTCTCGAAGGCCTGGTGGAGGGCGGTGAGTGTCCCTTTCGGGTCGTGGCTGACGATCGATTCCACCAATTGGAAGTAGGCCTCGCGATCCGCGATTCCCAGGACGCGCCGCACCAGCTCCTCGTCGATCTTCGCTTCACCGGCCGACACCACCTGGTCGAGCGCGCTGACCGCGTCGCGCATCGAGCCCTCGGACTTCTGCGCGATCAGCAGCGCGGCGCCTTCGGTGAGGTCGAAGTGCAGGCCTTCCGGATCCTTGGCTTCGCGGGCCACGATGTCGCGCAGCCGGCCCACCACCTTGCGCAGCGGGACGCGCGCAAAGTCGAAGCGCTGCGTGCGCGAGCGGATGGTGTCGGGCAACTTCTGCGGATCGGTGGTGGCGAAGATGAACACCAGGTGCGGCGGAGGCTCCTCGAGCGTCTTGAGCAGCGCGGCGAAGGCGTCGTTCGAGAGCTGGTGCACCTCGTCGATGATCACCACGCGATGGCGGCCGCCGGTCGGCGAGAATCGCACCTTCTCGCGCAGGGCCTGGACGTCGGCGATGCCGCGGTTGCTGGCGCCGTCGATCTCCGCCACGTCGAGGGACACGCCGCTCGTGATCTCCACGCACGACGTACAGGTGTTGCAGGGCTCGGGGGCGGCCTTGTCGCCCTTGGAGTCGCGGGTCTCGCAGTTGAGCGCCTTGGCGAGGATGCGCGCGCTGGTGGTCTTGCCGACGCCGCGAGCGCCGGTGAAGAGATAGGCGTGGGCGACCCGGCCGCTCTCGACCGCACGCGCGAGCACCGTGCTCACGTGCTCCTGCCCCACCAGGTCGGCGAAGGTCTGCGGCCGATACTTCAGGGCCAGCGCGCGGTGAGCCATGGTCCTCCGGACGAGAAGGGCCAGGGGGCCAGCGGCACTCCCGAGGGGTTGTTTACCGCTGCTACCTTCCGGTCCTGACGGGGTTCACAAGTTCGGGTTGCGCTGGGCCTGGCCCAGAAAAATGGGGGAAAGAAAGACGACTCCGCATCTTAGGCAGCGCTTCCCGGGGCGTCAAGGTTCGCGCGTTTGGCCGAGCGCAGCGATGCGACGACGGCCACTCCGAGCACGACGATGATCACACCCAGCGAAGCGAGCGCGGAGATCTTCACCCATTCCGAGAGCACCATCTTGAGCCCGACGAAGATCAGCACCGCAGCCAATCCATAGTGCAGATAGTGGAAAAGGCGCATGAGGCCCGCGAGCGCGAAGTACAGCGAGCGCAGACCGAGGATCGCGAAGGCGTTCGAGCTGTAGACGATGAACGGGTCCTTGCTGATCGCCAGCACCGCGGGAATCGAGTCGACCGCGAAGATCACGTCCGTGGTCTCGATCACGATCAGCACCACCGCGAGCGGCGTGGCCATCCACTTGCCCGCTTCGCGCACCCAGAAGCTGGCGCCGCGATAGTCCGGGGTGATGGGCACGAAGCGGCGGAAGAGGCGCAGGATCGGATTCTTTTCGGGGTGGATCTCCCGCTCGTGAGTGCCCCACAGCCGGATGCCCGAGATCACCAGGATGGCGCCGAACACGTAGATCAGCCAGTGGAAGCGCTCCAGCAGCGCCACGCCGGCGAGGATGAACGACAGCCGCATCAGCAGCGCCCCGAGGATGCCCCAGAAGAGGACTCCGCGCTGCAGCTCGCGCGGCACGCGGAAGTGCGAGAACACCAGCAGGAAGACGAACAGGTTGTCGACGCTGAGCGACTCTTCCACCAGATAGGCGGTGAGGAACTGGACCGCCTTTTCGCTGCCCGCGTAATAGAGGATCCCCAGATTGAAGATGAGCGCGAGGCCGATCCACACCCCTGTCCACGACATCGCATCGCGGAAGCTCGGCTCCTCGCTCTTGCGATGCAGCACGGCGAGGTCGAAGACGAGCACCACCAGGATGAAGAAATTGAAGACGATCCAGGGCAGCAGTCCGCTCACGAGCATG
>DASTBI010000091.1 GCA_035712145.1 Candidatus Eisenbacteria bacterium
AGCAACGCGAGCTGTACGCGCTCCCGGCGGTGAGCGGCCGCTCGATGGCGGCCTTCGCGATGACCGAGCGCCAGGCAGGGTCCGACGTGTCGGCGATCGCCACCACCGCCGTCCGCGACGGCGACAGCTACGTGCTCGACGGGCTCAAGACCTTCATCTCCAACGCGGGGATCGCCGACTTCTACACCGTCTTCGCCTCCACCGATCTCGGTGCGCGCAGCAAGGGCATCAGCTGCTTCGTCGTGCCCGCGCACTCGGACGGTCTGCGCTTCGTCGGACCGCAGATTCTCTCCGCGCCCCATCCGCTCGGCGAGATCCAGTTCGACGGCTGCCGTGTCCCGCTCGA
Source organism: Candidatus Eisenbacteria bacterium (assembly GCA_035712145.1). Taxonomy (NCBI): domain Bacteria; phylum Candidatus Eiseniibacteriota; species Candidatus Eiseniibacteriota bacterium. Next base: position 347 of record DASTBI010000091.1, read on the forward strand.
GAACCGCGTGGGTGAAGAAGGCAAGGGGTTCGGGATCGGTCTCGGCACGCTGGATCGGCTGCGCGCCACGGTCGGCGCGGCGGCATGCGGCATGGCCGCGCGCGCGCTCGAGGAAGCGCTGCGCCATGCGCGCTCGCGCCACCAGTTCGGCAAGCCGCTCGGCGATTTCCAGCTGGTGCAGGAGAAGCTGGCGCGCATGGCCACCGAGCTGACCGCTGCGCGCCTGCTGGTCTACCGCGCGGCATGGGAAGCCGATCGTGGCGCCGAGCGGGTCACGCTCGAAGCCGCGATGGCCAAGGCCCACGCCACGGAAGCGGCGCAGAAGATCGTGGACGACGCGGTTCAGATCCTGGGCGGCGCCGGCGTGATGGCATCGCATCCGGTGGATCGGCTCTACCGCGCGGTGCGCGCGCTGCGCATCTACGAAGGCACCACCGAGATCCAGCATCTCGTGATCGCCGGCCAGTTGCTGCGCGAGGAGGCCGATACCGCCGCGCGGTAGCTCCCGGCCTTCCGTAAAGCCCATCGGTTCTCTAGGGTAGGAAGTCATGGACCTTCTCCTTGCGCTGGCGTTTCTGGCTGCCGCGCCATCGGGCTCCGCCGGCATCGCCGGCACCGTTCGCGACGCCGAGACCGCGCAGCCGCTGGCCGGCGCGGCCGTGCTCCTTCCCGAGCTCGAGCGCGGCACGCTCACCGACTCGGCCGGGCGGTACGTGCTGTCGCCGGTGCCTCCCGGACCGCATCATCTCGAGGTGCGCCTGCTCGGATACTCGCCGCGCGTTCTGCACGCGCTGGTGCCGAGCGCGGGGGCGCTGTCCATCGACGTCGCGCTTCGGGCGCAGCCCGTCTCGACTCATTCGGTCGAGGTGCGCGCGCCCATCACGATCCGCGGCGTCGAGCCGGGCACGACCGTGTTCCCCGACCGCGAAGCATCGAGCACCGCGATCGCGAACCATCCGCTCCTGGCCGAGCCCGAAGGATTCCACGCCCTCGAGGGCGGCGAGGCCTCGCTCCGGCCCGAGACCGCGGGCGGCGTCTACCTCCGCGGCGGCGCCGCCGATCAGACGGCGTTCCTGATCGACGGCGTTCCGGTCCTGAGTCCGTATCACGCCGGCGGGATCTCGAGCGCGTGGAACACCGATGCGCTCTCGCGCGTCTACCTGCGCGCGAGCGACCCATGGTCCTCGGCGCCCGGGGCGCTGTCGGGCACGATCGAAGGAGTCACGCGCGAGCCGGGTCCGGTGGCGCGCTCCCAGGGGAGCATCAGCACGACGCAGGCGCGCATCACGTTCGACGGGCCGCTGGCCGGCGGCGGCTACGTGCTCAGCGCCCGCGGCGGCGTGCACGATCTGGTGGCGCCGAGCGGCGAGCGCTCGTACCTCTCCGGTGGCGTCGGCGACGCTCTCGCCAAGCTCGAGACTCCCGCCTTCGGCGGGCGCGCGCGTGCGCTCTACTACGGCAACACCAACCAGATCGGCACCGCCGCCGCCGCCGAGGAGACCCCTCCCGCGGCGCCGCGCAACGACTTCGATTGGGACGGACGCTCCTTCGGGCTCGACTGGCGCCGTGATCACATCCGCGTGCTCGGCTGGTCGGCCAGCGGCGATGCGACCGCGGACTGGGACATGCCGGTGGGTCGGCTCTCGATGGAGGGCGAACGTCAGGACGCCGGCGTGCGGCTGGCGCTGCATAGCGAGGGCGCCCTGGCGAGCAGCGCGCTCGAGCTCGACTGGAGGACGAGCCGCACCCGTTACCGCACCGTTCCCGACTCGGCGGGCGTACCCTTCGCGCTCGATTCCGACTTTCCGATCGCCACGCTGGCCGTGCGGCAGACGCTGCACGTCGGCGCCGGGATGGAGCTCGACAGCTACATCCCGGCGGAATTCGCCGAAGGCCTGACGCGTGCGGCGCCGCAGGTGCGTCTGCGCTGGAACAAGTCGCCGAGCCTCACGTTCCTCCTCGCCTATCTGCGCACGCATCAGTACGCCCAGTCGCTGCGCAACCCCGAGTCGGTGGTCGACCATGTGTTCCCGGCCGACGTCACGATCGGCAGCGCCGCGGCCGGGATCCCGGTGGCCGAGAGCGACCAGCGACTGATCGCCGCCGACTGGCGATGGCGGGCCGGCATACGGCTCGGGCTCGAAGCCTACGATCGCGACTCGCGCAACCTGCTGCTCGTCGCGCCGCGCGACGGCGAGCCATTCAGCACCGGCGGGTTCGTGATCGGCAGCAGCCGCTCGCAGGGCATCGCGCTCGACCTCGCCGCGGGCTCGGCGCGCTGGGCGGTGGTCGCCAGCTACGGCTGGCAGGACGTCAGGCTCTTCTACGGCGACTCGAGCTACGTGCCGGAGCACGGCGCGAAGCATCGCTTCGAAGGCGGCGTCATCGTTCACCCGAGCGCCACCAGCTCGGTGCGGCTCGGCGCATGGGTCGAGACCGGTCGTCGCACCACGTCGATCCCGACCGCGTTCGAGTGGGAGTCCTGCAACCTGCTCGACGAGGGCTGCGAGTTCGGCGGCAGCCCGCACTACGGGAACGAGCCGCTGGGCGGGACCCCGCTCCCGGCCTACGCTCGCGTCGACCTCGGCGTGCGCAAACACTGGCACGCCAGGGTGGCCGGACGCGATGGATCGATTGCCCTGTTCGGCACCTACAGCAATCTCTTCAGCCGCGAGAACCTGCTGACCTATGCCTACGATCCCAGCACCGGGGAGCAGGTGGGGGTGGAGCTGCGGCCGGCCGCGCTGCTGGTGATCGGCATCGACTGGCGCTGGTAGCGGCCGCGCCTCGGGGCGGGCGTCATGTCACGAATCGGGCCGGTCGCGGGTTCCTCGGCAGGGGCCATCGCGGCGACGGACCGGAGGCAAGCATTTGGCGAGATCTGGCGAGTCCGGAGCCCGCGAAGGCTCATCGGCGGAGTCGATCCGATCGTTCCACGACCGGTTCGTGGAGCTGTTCGGGCTCCATCATCCGCGCCTGCTGCGCGTCATGGTCCGCCTGAGCGGAGACCCGGAGCTGGCCGCCGATCTGGTGCAGGAGGCATTCGTGAGTCTCTATCGGCGCGGCGCGCTGCCCGACGCGCTGGAGGCCTGGCTGATCACCGTGGCGCTCAATCGGCTCCGCAACGAGCGCGCCTCGCGGGGACGCCGCGCGCGTTTGATCCTGACCCACGCGAATCCCGCGCCCCCGTCTCCGCCCGTGACGCTCGGCGAGGCGGCCGCGGCCGACACCACCCGGCGTGCCGTACGCGCCGCGCTCGAGAGGCTGACGGAGCGCGAACGGCAGCTCCTGGTGTTGCGTTCCGAAGGCTATCCCTATCGCGAGATCGCGGTGGCGCTCGGCATGAACGAGGCCAGCGTCGGCACGCTGCTGGCCCGCGCGCGGCGCGCGTTCCTCGCCGCCTACGAGGGGCGCGATGCATCTCGATGACGAGCGCCTGCAGCGACTGACCGATGGCGAGATGTCCCCGGCCGAGCGCGCCGCCGCGCTCGAGCACCTGGCTTCCTGTGCGGCATGCGCACGCATGCGGCTCGAGGCCGAGAACGAGGAGCGGCGAACGCAAGACCTTCTGCGCGAGCTCGACATGCCGGCGCCCGCGCTCGATGTCGAGACGGTGGTCGCGGTCGCGGCGGACCGGACGGCTCCTGCGAGGCTTCATGACCCGGCGCGTGGGTTCGAGCGGCGCCCGGCGCGCCTGCGCTGGGCGGCCGCCGCGGCATTCGCCGCGGCTCTCGCAGGCGCGGCCTTTGCGCTTCCCGGCTCGCCGGTGCCCCGCCTGCTGCGCGAGGTCGTCGCGCGGTTGCGGCACCCGGCCCCGGCTCCGGAGACGGCGCCGGGAGAGCCGAACGTGGCCGGCATCGCGATCACGCCGGGCGAGCGGCTGATGATCGAGCTTCAGCCGAGCGGTCAGGAGGGCCTGGTCACGGTGCGGTTGATCGAAGGCGCAACGCTGTCGATCCGTGCGCCGAGCGGTGGCGCCACGTTCACCTCGGACGTGGATCGCGTGCAGGTGCAGCACCTGGGAGGGGCGATCGACATCGATGTCCCTCGCGGGGCGCCCCTCGTCGAGGTTCAGGTCGATGGTGTGCCGCGGTTTCGCAAGGAGGGCTCGCGCGTCACGCTCGCCGAGCCGCTGGGGTATGGAACCTGGCGCATTCCTCTGGCGTCGCGCTGAACCCTGTCACAAGCCCGGGCACTCACGGGCTCCTCTGACGTCCGCGGACACGTCGCGCGTCCGCGCCACGAAGGAGGATCCCATGAAGGCTGCTCGAATCGTTCACGCGGGCCTGTTCGCGCTCGCCTTGCTCGGCCTCGGTTGCGGCCGGAACGCCAATCCCCTCGCCACGGCGCCGGATCAGGACGGAGCCCTGGCCGGGGTCAGCTCGAACCTGGTCACGCTGCCCTTCGACGCCGCGAACTTCGCGAACCCGGCGGCCAATCCGTTGTTCCCGCTGGCGCCAGGCACGACATACACCTATCGCGGCATCTCCAAGGACGGGGAGGAGCGCAACGTCGTCGAGATCACGCACCGCACCAAGACGATCGTCGGCGTCGCCACCATCGTGGTCCATGATCAGGTGTTCCTCGAGGACGGCTCGCTCGCCGAGGACACGTTCGACTGGTACGCGGCCGACAAGGACGGGAACGTGTGGTACTTCGGCGAGGACACCAAGGAGTACGACCACGGCACGCTGGTCACGACCGCCGGCTCGTGGGAAGCAGGAAAGAACGGCGCCAGGCCGGGCATCATCATGCTGGCTCGCCCGCAGGCCGGCGATCAGTACAAGCAGGAGGACTCGCCCGGCATCGTCGAGGACATGGCGCGAGTCGTGAGCCTCGACGAAACCCTCACGGTTCCGGCCGGCACCTACGCGCATTGCCTGAAGACCCGTGAGTGGACGCCGATCGAGCCCGGCAACCGCTCGTACAAGTTCTACGCGCCGGGCGTCGGCCTGGTGCTCGAGATCGCGACGCGCAACGGCGGCGAGCGCGTCGAGCTGACGCATGTCGACTAGCGCCAAGCGAACGATCGGGGGGCTCGCGGCGCTGGCGGTCGTCATGGGCGTGGTGGTGGCCGGCGCGCAGCCTGCGCCGATCCTGGAACCGCCCGATCCTTCGCGGCCTTGGCTCGCCGACCGCGGCAGCGGCGTGTGGACCTCGATCTTCGGAACGTATGTGCGGCCGCGCGAGCTCCTGGTCTCGCCGTTCGTCGAGTACTACGTGGACGACGATCTCGAGTACGAGCCCTTCGAGTTCGGCCACGGGCTCGAGCAGGAGTTCCGCGGCAAGTACCGTGCGACGGAGGGCCTCATCTTCCTGGCCTACGGCTTCTCCGACCGGCTGGCCATCGAGCTCGAGGCAGCGATCATCACCGCGACCCTCGAGAAGGCGCCCGACGATCCTTCCAGCATGCCGGAGAAGATCGAGGAATCGGGCCAGGGCGACTGGCAGGTCGAGCTCGACTGGCGAATGCTGCACGAGACCGCGACGCGCCCCGAGCTGTTCAGCTTCTTCGAGCTCACGCCGCCCGCGAACGAGGACGCGCGGCTGATCGGCACGCCCGACTGGGAGTACAAGGCTGGGTTCGGTCTGATCAAGGGACTCTCGTGGGGCACCCTCATCGGGCGGCTGGCTCTTGCTTACAGCGCCGAGGAAGAAGCGCTCGAGGCGGGCGAGTACGCGGTCGAGTACTTGAAGCGCCTGAACTCGCACTGGCGCGTCTACGCCGGCATCGAAGGCGAGCAGGACGAGGTGGAGCTGATCAGCGAGGTGCAGTGGCACTTCTCGCCCCGTGGCTACCTGCGGGTCAATTCAGGGTACGGGCTGACATCGAAGGCGACCGACTGGTCGCCCGACGTGGGCCTGGTGTTCTCGTTCGGGGGACGCTGAGGACGGCGGGGCGGCTGACGACGAATGGTCACTACGGAAAACACCGTAGCGAGGCGATCAGAGTTCGCTCCGGCCTGACATGGCCTCGCAGCTCGCGCTTGAATTCCGGCCCGAACCCCACCCATGTTGAAGGTGTGGCCGTTCACGTGCCGCGGTGGGAGAGACCATCATGATCGTCTACAACCTCGCGCTGTTCGTTCACCTGCTGGGCCTGATCGCCTTCTTCGGCGCCTTCATTCTGCTGCAGAACGCCGGACGCCGGCTGCGCGCCGCCACGACGTGGCAGGAAGCGCGGCCCTGGCTCGATCTCCTGCGGCAGGTCAGCGGCATGCTGATCGGCGGACTGCTGATGATGGGGGCGAGCGGGATCTACATGACGCACAAGCTGTGGAGCTTCAGTGCACCATGGGTCATCTGCGGCATCGCGGCGACGGTGCTGCTCATGATCGTCCATCCGCTCACCGCAGGCCGCAGGCTCGGTGAGCTGCGACGCATGGCGGCCGAGAATCACGGAGTCGTTGGCGCCGACGAGCGGGCGCTGCTCGCCGGTCCTTCGCTGTGGGCGCCGGTCTTCGCCATGAACGGCGCGGCGCTCGGCGTGGTCTGGATCATGGCGAGCAAGCCCGGACTCATGGGGTCGATTCTCTTCCCGCTGGTCCTCGCCGGACTCGGAGCGCTGATCGGAACCCGGCTCCGGGTCTCACGGCCGGCGGAACGCCGCCAAGGATCGGTGGAGCGCTCGTTCGCGCCGCCGCCGATGGCTCGGAGGCGTAGCGCCAGCTGATCGGTCCCTGCGGTAGATTCCCGGCGCCATGGCCTTGTCGCAGAGATGGCTCGCCGCCGCAGGGATCGTCGGCCCCGTGCTCTTCACCTCGCTCGTCCTCGTCCAGGAGCTGCTGCAGCCGGACTACAGCCGGATCGCGATGCCGATCAGCGCACTCGCCGCGTGGCGGCTCGGATGGATCCAGAACTTCAACTTCATCCTGTTCGCCTGGCTGCTCTTTGCCTTCGTGCTCGCGCTCGATCGCGGCGTCGCGCATTGCCCCGGTGGGCGAGCGGGAATCGGTCTGCTGGCGGTGGCGGCCTTCGGAGCTTTCCTGGCCGGCGCGTTTCCATGGACCCGGGTGAACGGCAAGCCGATCGCGACCACCGAGCACATCATGGCCGCGATCATGCACTTCCTCGCCGCCGCGTTCGGGCTCGTGGCCCTTTCACGCCGGCTGGCGCTCGATCCTCGCTTCCAGGACCTGTGGCGTTTCGTCCTGATCAGCGGCATCGCCATGCTCGGCCTCTTCCTGACCTCGTCGACGTTCGCGGTGGGCCCCGGAAGACCTCTCCATGGATGGCATGGCCTGGTGCAACGCGTGACGGTGATCGTCTGGTTCAGCTGCTTGCTGACGCTCGCGTTCCGCCTTCGCCGCCTGGGGAGCGCCGGCATTCCGGGCGGCCGCGCGTGACGTGGTAGCTTCGCGCCGCATGACCGCGAACTCGCATCGGATCACGCGCGGCGCTGACACGGGGCCCCGCGACCCGTGAAGGTCGCCTGCGTCGGCGGCGGACCCGCCGGACTCTTCTTCGCCGCGCTCGTCAAGCGGGCGGATCCACGTCACCAGGTCGTGGTCTACGAGCGCAACCGGCTCGACGACACCTTCGGCTTCGGCGTGGTGTTCTCCGACGCGACCGAAGATGCGTTGCGTGACGCCGATCCAGTCGTCACCGAAGCGATGAGCGTTCGCAGCCATCGCTGGGACGACATCGAGATCCACTATCGCGGCCAGGTTCTGACCTCGACCGGCCACGGATTCTCCGGTCTCTCGCGGCGCACGCTGCTCGAGATCCTGGCCGATCGTTGCCGCGCCGTGGGCGTACAACTTTGCTTCGAGCGCGAGGTCACCGACCTCGAGGCGCTCGACGCCGACCTGGTGCTGGCCGCCGACGGGGTCAACTCGCAGGTGCGCGAGCGCTACCAGGCCCAGTTCGAGCCCACGGTCGACACGCGGCCCAACAAGTTCGTGTGGCTCGGAACCTCACGGCCGTTCCCTGCCTTCACCTTCTACTTCAAATCCACGGAACACGGGCTATGGCGGGTGCACGCCTATCAGTACGAGCCCGATCGGTCGACCTTCATCGTCGAGGCGCGCGAGGAGACCTGGCGCGACGCAGGCCTGGAAGGGGCCGACGAGGCCGCCACCATCGATTTCTGCGAGCGGCTCTTCGCCGAGGAGCTGAAAGGCCACCGGCTGCTGTCCAACCGCTCGATCTGGCGCAGCTTTCCCACCATCCGCAACGCTCGATGGTCGCACGGCCGGATCGTGCTGGCCGGCGATGCGGCGCACACCGCGCACTTCTCGGTCGGCTCGGGCACCAAGCTGGCGATGGAGGACGCGATCGCGCTGGCGTCGGCGCTGAGCGGAGAGCCCGATATTCCCGGCGCGCTCGCCGCCTACGAAGCGGCGCGTCGCCCGGCGGTCGAGAGCCTCCAGCGCGCGGCGCAGGCCAGCCTCCAGTGGTTCGAGGACACGGAGCGCTACATGAGCCTCGAGCCGATCCAGTTCGCGTTCACGCTGCTCACCCGCAGCCTGCGCGTCACCCACCAGAACCTGAAGGTCCGCGATCCCGCGTTCGTCGCCAAGGTGGACGAGTGGTTCGCCAGGAAAGCGAGCGAGCAGTCGGGCGTGGATCTGGTCGCTGCCGCGCCGTCGCCCGCCCCGCCGCCGATGTTCACGCCCTTCAAGCTCCGCTCCCTGACGCTCGAGAACCGGGTCGTGGTTTCGCCGATGAGTCAGTACTCGGCCGTGGACGGCATGCCCAACGAGTGGCACTTCGTGCATCTCGGAACCCGCGCGGTGGGCGGCGCCGGCCTGGTCTTCGCCGAAATGACCGACGTGAGCCCGGAAGGCCGCATCTCACCCGGCTGTCCCGGGCTGTGGACTCGCAAGCAGGCGGACGCGTGGAAGCGGATCGTCGACTTCATCCACCGTGAGACCCGGGCCAAGGTCGCCATCCAGCTCGGACACGCGGGCCGGAAAGGGGCCACGCGACGGATGTGGGAAGGCGACGTGCAGCCGCTCGAAGAAGGCCACTGGCCGATCGTCGCGCCGTCGGCGCTCCCGTACTTCCCCCACAGCCAGGTGCCGCGCGAGATCACGCGCAAGGAGATGGACAAGGTCATCGCCGATCACGTGCGCGCGGCGCGCCATGCAGAGCACGCCGGATTCGATCTGCTCGAGATCCACATGGCGCACGGCTACCTGCTGGCCAGCTTCATTTCGCCGCTCACCAACCGTCGCACCGACGCTTATGGAGGATCGCTCGAGAACCGCATGCTGTTCCCGCTCGAGGTGTTCGAGGCGGTGCGCGGGGTGTGGCCGGCCGAGAAGCCGATGTCGGTGCGCATCTCGGCGGTCGATTGGTATCCCGGCGGCCACGGCCCCGCAGACGCGGTGGAAGTGGCCCGAATGCTGAAGGCGAACGGCTGCGACGCGGTGGATGTCTCCGCCGGCCAGACCGTGCCCGACCAGCGTCCGGTTTACGGCCGCATCTTCCAGACCCCCTTCGCCGACCGCATCCGCCACGAGGTCGGCATCGCGACGATGGCGGTCGGCAACATCTCGTCGTACGCCGACGTCAACACGATCCTCGCCGCCGGACGCGCCGATCTCTGCCTGCTGGCGCGCGCCCATCTCTGGGACCCGTACTGGACGCGACACGCGGCATTCGAGCTCGGCTGGCCGCTGCCGTGGCCCGATCAGTACCACTCGCTGGATCGATTCCGGCCACGCTTCGTGTAGGGCCGTAAGGGGAGACTTCATGGGCAGCGCAAAGTCGCTTCTCACTTCCAGATTCGATGATGCACTCGCTCTCGCTGTCCAGCTTCACCGACACGACCTCCGAAAGGGCAAGACGACACCCTATGTGACGCACCTGCTCTACGTCTGTGCGCTTGTTCTGGAGGACGGCGGAGACGAAGACGAGGCCATTGCTGCCTTGCTTCACGACGCTCTGGAAGATCACCCGAAGGAAGTGAGCAGAGAAGAGCTGGAGGCCAGGTTTGGGGAGCGGGTGGCGGAGTTGGTCAGCGGTTGTTCGGACACTCCTCCAGGCTTTCGTGGCGGGCCCAAGCCTCCGTGGCGTGATCGAAAAGAGTTCTACATCCACCATCTGAGAGAGGGATCCCCGGCAGCAAGGCGCATTGCGACCGCGGACAAACTCGCAAATCTGCGAGACACCCTTGCCGATCTCAAGGTCCACGGCGACGCACTCTGGAAGCGGTTCAATGCCGGCCGAGATGAACAGTTGTGGTATTACAGGTCCGTGCTCGCCGCGTTGCGGGATGCAGGAGACGGAGGCAACTTGCTGCTGAAGTTTCAGCAAGCTGTGCGAGAACTCTCTCGACGAACTACTTCAGCACGACAGGTGCCTTCATTGGCCGATCGCGCAGCTCGTTCGAGGTCGCGCGCGCGAGCCAGGCTTCGCCGCCGCTAAGCCCCAGCAAGATCAACGGTCCCCGGGGACAGTGGTGACACGCTTCGTGAAGCGTCCGTTTCCCTAACTCCTGCGCCGGTGAGCTTGGGCTGGACGGGTCTCGTCGATGAGCTAGCCTGGCAGCAACCGGGTGAGGGAGGGCCAATGAGCGGCGACCCGGACAGCCCACACATCTCCAGAGCCATTCGCGCTGCACTCGCGGCGCTCCTGATCGTCGCGGCGACGATCCAGGCACGTCCCGCCGCGACGAGCGAGGCCTACGAGTCGGTGATGGGACTCCCGCCCGAAGTCGAGGACGATCCTCCCGATCTCACCACCTCGCTGACCCAGCCCACGTCGATGGCCGCGTCGGTGACTTACGGGCGCTTCACCAGCGTGCAGGTGAACGTGAACCCGCTCGGCGCGAACATCATCCACGACGCCGCCAACGAGCCTTCGATCGCCGTCGATCCCAACAACATCAGCCGGATCGCGATCGGCTGGCGGCAGTTCGATTCCATCAACTCCAACTTCCGGCAGGCGGGGTACGGATACTCGACCAACGGCGGCCTGACCTGGACCACGGGGAAGATCCAGCCCGGCACCTTCCGCAGCGATCCGGTGCTGAGCTTCGACGCGCAAGGGCGGTTCATCTACAACAGCCTCGCCAACAATCTCGCTTGCAGCGTCTTCCATTCGACGAACGGCGGAGCCACCTGGGGCCCCCAGATCCCCGCGTACGGCGGTGACAAGCAGTGGATGGCGGTCGATCGAACCGGCGGCATGGGGCACGACCACGTGTACGAGGCGTGGAGCACCGCCTCGAATCCTTCACCGGGGCTGACCTTCTCACGCTCCAACGACGACGGCGCGACCTGGGAGTTTCCATCGGCAATTCCGAACTCGCCGATCTGGGGCACGCTCGATGTCGGTCCCGACGGCACGCTGTACGTCGCCGGCATGAGTGATCTGGGAAGCCCGTGCTACGTGGCGCGCTCGACAAACGCGAAGAATGCCGCCGTGGCGCCGACCTTCGTCAGCGTTCCCATCGATCTCGGCGGGACGATCCAGACCGGCGGGCCGAATCCCGTCGGGCTCCTGGGCCAGCTGTGGATCGCGGTCGACCATTCCGCCGGACCACGCCATGGGTGGGTGTACGTGCTCGCGTCGGTGATGACGCCCACCGATCCGCTCGACGTCATGTTCATCCGCAGCACCGACGGCGGGCAGACCTGGAGCACGCCGGTGCGTGTGAATGACGACCCAGCCGGGAACAACGCGCTGCAATGGTTCGGGACCATGTCGGTGTCGCCCAACGGCCGCATCGACGCGGTCTGGAACGACACGCGCGGCCAGGCGACCAGCAACCTGTGCGCGCTCTACTTCTCGTCCTCCTACGACGGCGGCGCCACGTGGTCGCCCAACGAGCAGGCGAGCCCGGTGTGGAACTCGTCGCTCGGATATCCGCGTCAGGACAAGATCGGCGACTACTACCACATGATCTCCCGCGACGACGGCGCCGACCTGGCCTGGGCGGCCACCTTCAACGGCGAGCAGGACGTGTACTTCATGCGCGTCGCCGCCACCGTGACCGCCGCCGAGGACCCCGTCTCCCCGGCCCGCCTGCTCGGCGCGACGCCCAATCCCTTCACCTCGTCCACGTCGATCCAATTCGAGCTGCCACGGGCAGGGCGGGCGAGGATCGACGTGTACGACGCCGGTGGGAGGCGCGTGACGACGCTGCTGGACGGGGAAGTGGGACATGGCGCACACCGCGTGCGCTGGGAGGGAGTGGACGACTCGGGACGTCGCGTACGCCCCGGTCTGTATCTGTGCCGGCTCGAAGCGGCTTCTGAGAGCCGGACGGCGAAACTGATGCTGCTGCGTTAGCGCGAGTCCGGGAAGCGCAGCAGGCGGCAGGCCGTGACGCGGCGCGCTACCGCGTCCCGGCCGCCACTATCGCGTCCTCCGCCACACCTTCATCACGTCGATCCACACCGACGCCGAATGCCGCTCGACATCCGGGAGGTCGCTGTCGCTGGCCTGCGGGAAGTGAGCGAAGTCGTAGCGAACGCCCGCGATCTGCCCGATCGGAATGCCGACGCCCCAGCCGTCGGTATCGTCGACGATATGGCCTTCCAGATCCTCGTAGTGGCCCCCGCGCAGCGAGAACACATTGGCGATCGTGAGCTCCCAGCCATTCGCATCCGTCAGGTAGCGCGAGGACTCTGTCCCGATGCGCGCATGGTCGTCGGCGTATCCGAGACTCACCAGCGGCCGCAGGCCTTCCCAGATCCAGTTCGGGCCCGCCATCTGAGACGCCATGCCGGGCCAGTCGAGCGTGA
>DASTBI010000092.1 GCA_035712145.1 Candidatus Eisenbacteria bacterium
GAATAGTCCCCGATCGAGCCACCCATCCAGTCGAAGGCGACGGGCTCTCCCACCGCGATCGAGTCGCGCCGCACGTCCGCCCATGCGACGGGGAAGTCGAAGGGATTGCCGATCGCGTTCCACCCCACCGCGAGCGGAACCGGGTATTCACGGTTCGTGGGGGTCGAGAGACCCTGCACTGGCCCCGTGTTCACTCGATGCGCCGCTCGGCTGATGAGCCAGAACGCCCGACCCGGCGCGGGCTCGAACGTCTCCAGGGTTGGGGCTGACAGCTCGACGTTGCCCGGCAAGACGGGGTCGTACCGGTACGCGCGCCAGCGAACCGGATCGTAGGTCCCGAGCTGATCAGACAGCAGATCGGCGAGCGTACTGGTGGAGCTCTCGCCGAAATCGAGCGGCACGGAGAGAAGCCGGTATCGCATGCCGGGATGCGAGACAGGCTCCTGGAGACTCGGAACGGTCACGCGGATCGTGGCCGGACTCTGTGCGCTCGCGAACTGGAGTGGGCCGCCGAACGTGGTGGCCTCGATCCAGTACTCCACCCCGCGCGAGCCCACGCACGTGTCGGGGATCGTGGCGACGGGCCGCCCGAGCACGTCCCTCGCCAGCGGGTCCGTGGCGTAGCTCGCTTCGCCCCCCCGGCGGTAGTGGATCGTGCCCGACTCGAAGATCGATCCGAGCGGCAGATCCACTTCGACCTCGATCGGCCGCCCGGACAGGAATTCGGGCTGGGGAACGCCCCGGATCGAGTCGGAGCGAGCGACGCGCTGCGTGAAGACCGAATCCGGCGCTAGGGCGGGCTGCCACGAGGAGAATCCGCTGTTGTCGACGCGGACGTAGTAATCCACGCCGCGCTCGGTGACGGCCGTCGCCGGAACGGAACCGACGAAGTCGGTCCCGAGCGGGGTGAGCGCGAGCGAATCGAAGGAGCTGGCTTCCGCGATGGAATAGAAGAGCGTGGCCCGCTCGACATGGACGCCCGGCTCGGGTGAAGCGATCACGATGAACGAGGCGCCGAGCGGCACACTGTCCGGCTCTGCGAGGACCCGTGCCCGGAAACCCAGGCCGAGCACCCTGATCCCGAGCGGGATCACGGCTCGGGGCGTCACCGGGTCGTTGCTTTCGATGACGACACTGTCGCTCGCGGCGCCGGGCGTGGCCGCCACCAGCGTCACCGTCCCGGTTCGGCTCTGGTTCCAGTCGATCTGGAACGGGGCCTGGATGCCGAAAGTCACTCCAGAAGGCAGCTGCAAACCGCTGACGGTCAGCGGCGACATTCCATGATTCGAGAGGGTCATCGGCACGGACGCGGTGTCCCCCACCGTCACGGTCGGGAGCTGGAGGCTCGGACTTCCGGCGGAGAGCAAAGGCCGGAGTGGACTCCAGTGAGATGGACTCTCGAGGGACAATCCCCATGTGGACTCCGTCACGTTCGGAAAGCCTCCGAAGACGATCATTCGCTGATGGACGGAATCGAGAATCGCGGAGTGACCCGATCGGGGACTCGGTGCGCCGGTCGGGAACAACTCCGTCCATGTCGGCGGGCTGCCCGGCGTCATCGTCCACACGTCGTTGAAGTGCTGGTTCAGTTCGCCTCCACCGAACAGCACCATGCGACCCCTTGTGGCGTCGTAGATCGCCGAGTGCCCTTGAATCCGCGGCTCGGGCGGCTTGGGCAGCGACCGCCACGCGGCGTCGGTCAGAGAGAGCTCGGCCAGATCGGTGAAATTGAGTACCGGCAGCCCGCCGTAGACGACCATGCAATCCCGCACCGGATCGTAGATGGCCGAGTGGGTGTATCGGTTCACGGGTGGGTCGCCGGCAGGGAACATCTGCTCCCATCTCACGACCGGAGACAGCCACAAGCTCCAGGTGTCGCCCATGGGCACGCTGGTCTGCTGTTCCCCGCCGTAGATGACGACGCGGTCGCGGGCCGGATCGTAGATCGCCGTGTGGTAACGCCGTCCGAGCTGTCCGACCGAGTCTTGGGGCGTCATCCGCCGCCACTCCGGAGGGTCGGTCAGCAGGAGCTCCCAAACGTCCGCCTTGCGGGCGGCGCCATCGTACCCTCCCATGACGATCATCCGATGGCGCGTCGGATCGTAGACCGCCGCGTGCCCGAACCTCGGCGATGGCGGCGCTCCCAACGGAGTCAAGAGGCTCCATTGCGGATTCTGTCCAAGCGTGAGCTGCCACGTGGCGTTCGAGAGCTGCGAAAGCTCGTTGCCCCCGAACACGATCATGCGCTGTTGCACGGGATCGTAGATCGCGGTGTGGTTCAAGGGGACCACCGGCTGCCCGTGGGCTGGGCCGTGGAGAAGCGCGAAGCCGACCAGTGCGGCGAGGGGGAGATGTCGTCCGGACACGCGGGAATACTCGCACAACGCTGGTTCGGGGCGCACTCAGTTGCTACATTCGCGGCCGTCCCTCGGGGGTCTCGATGACTCTTGCTTCCCTGTTGCTCGGCGCCGCGATCGCGCTCCATGGCGCCCCGGACTTCCTTGCCGCGGTGGTCCAGCCCGACGATCCGGCCGCCATGTCGGCGGAGAAGGCGATCGAGCGCGCCCGGGAACTGGTCGGCGACGCCGACTACGACCGCTCGATCGAGGTCCTCCGAGTGGCGCTGACCCGCCCCGCCTTGACCCTGGACCAGAAGCGCGACATCTACCTCCTGCTCATCAAGACGTACGTCTTCCTAGGCAACGACCTGAAGTTCAAGCCGCAGGGACGCGAAGCGTCGAACCTGAACTACCGGGAAGCGCGACATTTGATCGCGGAGATGCTCCGTGTCCGTGAGCTGCGTCACACGCAGCCGGAGGCGAACTCCCCGCCCGAGATGATCGCCTTCTTCTCCGAGGTCCGCCGCCAGATCTTCGGCGCGTTCCGTGTTCTCGAGACCACGCCGCGCACGGCGTTCGTCCTGCTGGACGGCGACACGCTGCGCGCTCAGGAGGATGGAAAGCGCGGAGACATCGACATCGAGACCGGGCCCCACCGGGTGGTCGTGGATGCCGAAGGCTTCAAGCGCATCGAGGAGCGGATCACCATCGCGCCCAACGTGACGCTCGAGAAGAGCTACCATCTCGATCGTCGTCACGGGCCGTGGTACTACGCCTCACGCTGGATCGGAGGGATCGGGCTGGCGAGCGGCATCGCGATCCTGGCCTCCCAAGGAGGCGACGACGGCGGCGGAGAGACGCTGGAGCCTCTTCCCGGCGCTCCACCCCCGCCCGCTCGGGCCAATCGCTGATCTAGGCCTTTCCTTTTCCCAACAGGCGATCGAGCAGCGAGGGCTTCGCCTCTCCCCCGTCACGGTGCTGCTTCACGAAATCGTCGAAGGTGCTGGCGAAGAGCTTCGGTTTCCCCTTTTCGCTCTCCACCAGATGGCGCGCCTCGAGCTCCTCGACCACGTGGCGGAGCGAGTCCGGCAGGTTCTTGCCGCTCGCGACCCGCAGCGCCGTGCTGCGCTCGTGCGGGTCGAAGCCCTCCCAGATGTAGCGATAGTGGAGCTTCGCCTCCTCGTAGAAACGGCGGCGCACCTCCGCGAAGTCGGGCGCGCTCGCGTCCGGATGATCATCGAGGTACTCGATCGCGTGCGAGCACGCCATCTGGATGAAGAACGGGAACAGGCCCGAGAGCCGGAGGATCTGCTCGGTGTGGGGCGCCAGCGGCTTGCCGACGCGCTCCGACGGCACACGCACCAGCGCCTCCGCCTCGTCCTGCCGGAAGACCGAAAGCCTCAGCGTCGAGAAGATGTTGAAGAACGGCGAATCGGAGATTTCCTTCGTATGGCACAGGACCTGGAGATCCCGCTCCGATGAAGTCAGGTAGGCGACGTCGTAATGGTTGGCCAGGTACCGGAGGAACGAGAAGAACTCGAGATTGAAGTTGGGATTCTTCGTCACGGTCTCGAACTCGTCCAGGATCAGTGCGAGGCGGAACCCGCCGGCATCGAGCCGCTGGACCATGTCGCGCACGCCGTCGAGGGTGTAGGCGCAGTCGGAGAGGTCCACACGGCCCCGCAGCTCCAGATCGGCGATCCCACGGAGAGTCCGGACGAACGTCTCCATCGACATGCCCTTGTCCTGCTGGAGGTCGAGGAAGACCATGATCATCCGTTCCGGATGCTCGAGGTACTGCTCCCGGACGGCGCGCAGATAGACGTGGTTCAGCAACGAAGACTTGCCGATCTTGCGGTCGCCCACCACCGAGATCGAGCCCGGCGGCGAGGCGTTCAGCCTCGCGAAGATGCGCTTCAGCTCCTGAGCGCGCCCGAAGAAGTCCTCGCGATGCTTGATCATCACGCGGTTGAGGTAGGGGTTTCGCGGGGTGGCGCGCGGGCCAGGCCCAGGCCCGGGCCCAGGGATGGCCATGGCCGCCGTCGTGGTCTGGAAGTCGTCCTCGGCGAGCAGTTCCCCGATCGACTTCTCGATGACCGCCATGCTCGCCGGACGTTCCGCGGGATCCTTCGACAGACAGTGGTCCACGAGGCGCGAGAGCGGCGCCGGGCAGTTCGGCAGATGGGTGACGATCGGCTCGTGTGGACGCTGCGCGATGTTGTAGAGGAGCGAAACCGGGTGCTCCGCCTGGAACGGATGTCTCCCCGCGAGCGCTTCGTAGAGGATGATCCCGAACGTGAAGATCTCCGACGCGAAGCCGACTTCGCCCATATTCAGGTGTTCGGGCGACGAGTATCCCATCGTTCCGACGTGGCTTGCTGCGGTATCGCCCGACGACGTCACGCCCAGCGTCTTCGCGAGCCCCAGGTCGAGGATCTTGGCGGTGCCGCCGTCCACCACCATGACGTTGTTGGGCGAGAGGTCGCGGTGAAGGGTGCCGAGCGCGTGGATCGCGGCGAGTCCCGATGCGACCTGGCGCATGATCCGGAGCACGCG
>DASTBI010000093.1 GCA_035712145.1 Candidatus Eisenbacteria bacterium
GCAAAGCAAGACGGTGGAGACGACTAGCGATCGCTCGCCCGGCCTAGCCAGCACCCACGCGAAACGGGACGACGGGTCCCGTTTCGCGCACCCTCCTGTGCCCGCGAATGCCCGCGCGTTCTGAGCCCGAGTTTTGTCACATTACGCAACTACTCCTTCACAAAGCGCAACTCCGATGACGCCGTGGCCCCGGCCACCAAGTCGCGCACCTCGATCCGCAGGTCGTACGTGCCGCTCTTGATCGAGCGCATCGGGACGGTCACGAACTGCCGACGCCGTACTCCGTCGTTCACTTCCTCGCGCGACGCCTCGAACGCCACCGGGGTTTCACCCTTTCGTCGCCGGCCGTCCTTCTCGTGTCTCACGGAGTAGGTGTACGCGAAGCGAGCGCGGCCGTCGGCGTCGGGCGTCAGTCCGTCGATTTCGAAGTAGACAGTGAGTGGCCGCGATCCGCGGACGTGTCTGTCCATGTCGGGCTCGATCCGCACAGCGCCGGGGGTCAGCGAGGCCCCGTCCGCGCCGCACGTCATGACAACGTCGCTCAGCGCCAGACCGGTGTCGGGCGGCGGCACGCTGGCTGCCAAGCGCACGATCCCCCGTCGTCCGCCGGAGCCGCTCACCGTGAGGTCCACGCGGTAGTCGCCGGCCGGAGCGGGGACGGTGAAGTCGGCCACCTGGTGCCCGGTGGGATCGCAAGCCGACGTCGCGAGCGGCGCGGATCCACGCGTGATCACGCGGCCATCGGATGAGACCACTGCCCAAGCCCCAAGTAGAGAATCGGTGGGCTCACCGGCAGTGACCACGTGGGCGACCAGGAACGCGCCGTCGGCGGAGGGGAAGCGGGCGATGTGGCCCCATGCAGGGATGGGTCGCGACCCCGGCGCCATCGCGCGGTACACGCCAAGGCCCTCGCCTAGCGACACCAGATCCGGGCGTGCGTCGATCAGGGCCGGCTGCGGCCGTGGGTCGGGATCGGAATCGACCGAGTGGGGAAGCTGGAACGACTGGGTGAGCGAGCGATCCCAGAGCTCGGCGCGAATGCCCAGCTCCGGGTACCACCACACCTGAACGTTGTACGGGAAGAACATCGGTTCAGGAAAGTAGTTTTTGGCCTGGGCTGGCAGCGTGTAATTCCGGTTGTACCAGTAAGCAAGAGGGCTCGAGACCGGGTTGATTTCTACAGCGCGCGGCGGACCGTAGCGAACGAAAAGCTCGGTGCGTATATCCCACCGCAAACCATTCGCATCCCGAAACAACAGGAGCGCCAGACCCAGGCGAGTCTCGTAGTCCAGCTCGGCCTCGTTCTCGGGCGTGGTCATGTCCGGGTCGTTCACTTCCCATCGCGCATCGCCGTCGGCGCCCGCCACTTCGATGTCGTGCTCTCCGTCATGTCCATCCCGCGACCAAATGGGGTTGCGGAAACGCCCGGCCAGCTGCTCGGGCAGCCGTTCTCGTGCGGCCCGAAACACGCTATCGGCCCGGCCTAAAGCGCCGGCGCGATACATGGCGCAAGCAAGGGCGATGATCGGTTCCCACGCTTGCGGGTCTACGGCACACCCGCGAATTGCGGCCGCCGCGGCGCGCCCGACCTGACCGCGCGCCACCTCCAGGGCCGCTAGTCGCCCCCAGGCCTCCGCTCGCTCGGGCGCAAGCTCGGTCGCGCGGGCCAGGTTCTGTCGAGCCCGTGAGAGCGACACGTCTTCGAACGAGCTGAGCCACTCCCACGTCCAGGCGTAACCGAGCGCGAGGTAGGCCTCCGGGTCATCAGGGGCAACGCGCTGCGCACGTTCGTAGCAGGAACGGCCCCGTTGTCGCTGCCCCGTTTCCAGGCATAAGCGTCCCAAGTCGAGCAACGTCTGGAGCCGATTGGGATCGAGTAGAGAGGCCCGCTCGAGCTCGGCCATGGCCTGTCGCCGGGCGTCAATCGTGCCCATGGCCAAGCACTCGAGGGCATGACGGTGGAGCGCCTCCGCCTCGGCCACCCTGTCGCTCCGGGAGGCGCGTGCGAACTCCGTCGTGGCCAGGAGCGTAGCGGCACTCAGGAGGGCCGCGGTGATCCTTCGTCGGTTCGGCCGAAACAATCGGGCTCCGTGCGCCTGCGAGCACCGGCGCTTCGCCGGTGCTGTACGTTTCGTCAGGGAGCTGAGCTTATCCCCGTCACGCGCCCACTCCAAGGAATGGATCGGCCGCACGAACGTAACCGCGAAAGATGTACGAGGCGCGAGCTGCGGTGATCGAATAGTTCGTCGGCGAGTGACTCCCTTCGTGCCTTTGAAGCAACACCGTTCGCCGGTCTTGCCTACGCCTTTGCCTTCGGCTGAACGGAGAGGACCAGCGTCTCGGCAAACTTGACGACGATGGTCTGGCCGACACTGAGGCGTTCGAACACGGCGGGATCCTCGACGCGCGCGGTGACGGTGTTCCCCTCGGGCCCCTTCACCGTAATACTCTGATTCGCACGGTCCAGCGCGTCGATGGTGGTCACGACTCGGACCGCTCGCCCGATTCCCGCCGCCGGCGGCGCTTCTGCCGTGCCTCGCTCGCCCGCGGTCACCGCGACCAGTGGCGCGCTCTTCTCCTCCGCGGTCGGCTCGCGCAGCTCGGCAACCGCCGCGACCTTGTATTCCGCATGGATCTTGTCGCCGGGCTTGATTTCGGCGAGGCGCTGCACCTGGTCTCCGACCTCGTACTCGCCCACATTGCCCTGAGGACCCTTGAGCGTGATGAGCCGCTTTTCCGCGTCCACGGCTTCGACCGAGAACGCGACGTGAATGGCCGCCGCTTCTCCACGGGCAACAGGGCCTGTTTCTACCGGAGCCGCACTCGGAGCCGCGCTCTCCGTGGACGCCGTGTTCTCGTTGGAGGTCTTGGAGCAGGATGCCAATGCCAGGCCGAGGAGGGCCACCGACAGCACGTGATACAGGGTCTTCATGAAGGGATCCTTTCCAAGAGGAGACTCTGGGCGAGTTCACGCAGGGGGTCTCGCCCAACGGGCGACAGACTAGCGGGTTATCTGGCGATGTCGAGTAGACATCGGGGTGGCCAGGCGCAGCGCATCGTCCAGATTCGGTAATCGGAACGAGGAGGTTCCCCTGCGCGGCGCGATCGTACGCTGATAGGGCTTCACCTGCCCGCATCCGAACTGTAGGTCGCAGGTGGAGACTCTCATGGCTGCAGATCCACTGGTCACCGCATGCGGCCCATCGCTGTGAATCCGCACGGCTGAGGTCTGGTCACCGTATCGATCGGGGTGCCCCAGGGAAGGCTCGGGCCGTGGGGCGCGACGGCGCGCCTTCACTCCTGGGTGGGCGGTTGCAGCTCAGACTGCAGCAGGACGGGATTGGACTCGATGACGTCCCATTGCAGCGTCGTCATCAACCGTCCGCTGGTCGCCTCGCGCTCGACAAGAGCATATGGCTGGATCAACGTTCCGGTCCTTCGCCAATCCTCGTAGTAGCTGAGCGATGCGACGACGGGGCCCCTCGCATGGATTGGCATCGCCTTCCTCAGAGCCACGATGAGGTGGGTCTTTGTATCGAAGTAGTATTCCTTCACCCATCCATCCGCGAGGGTGACGCGCAAATGGAAGGTCTCCCGGGCCCTGACCGAGTCCACACCGAGGAGGACGACCCGATGGCCCTTCGCCCGATAGTCGACGAACGACTCATCGAACTCGGCGCCTCTTCGGCCCGCGTCCGCAGCGGCGCCGGAATCGCGCTTGAAAGACTTTGCCTGGAAGTCGTACTCCCAGGTCGAGCCATCGAAGCCTTCCGAGTACTCGAACCCCGGCGCGTGAACGTTGACGCGGCGCTGGGCGGGTCGCGCCCAGGCGATGTCGGTCGTGGCGCGGAGCGTGCCCTCGGTGTAGATGCCTCGCATGCGGCGACTCTTGACGGCCTTCAGCGCTTCATAGCCCCCGATGGCGGCGTAGTACATGCTGATCACATGGTCAACGGACTGGATTCGCGCAGGCGCCACGATCCTCAGCTCGAGCGCAAGTCGTGCCGCGATCTTGTCGGCATCGAGCGCCGAAGTGATCGGCGGGGTTCGCACGGGGGCGATGCCAGCCGCGCTGGGTCCGAACACCAGCGAGCTCAGGCACAGCGCGACAATCCCTGCCGCCCAGAGGCTAAGCCTCCTGGGGATCGTTCTCATGTCACGACCTCGTGCCATCGAATGAGGACGTGGGCACTGGATGACTGGCCCGGTGCCTGAAGGCGGGCAACGAAGACTGCCCGGACATCAGACTTCGGCCGGGACGCCGGCGGCCAACGGGAGCACCACGGTGAAGACACAGCCTTTCCCGGGAAGGCTGCGCACCGAGATCCTACCGCCGTTGACCTCGACGGCCTGGCGGCTGATCGCCAGACCCAACCCCAGCCCCGCACGGTTCGCTCCCCGCTGCTGGAATGGCTGGAAAATCGCTTCCTCCGTCCCCGGCAGCAAGCCGCCACACTCGTCCTCGACCTCGATCGAGACGTGATCTCCTGCGGAGCGGGTTCTGAGACACACATGGCTCGAAGGCCGGGTGAACTTGAACGCGTTCTGCAGTAGGTTGGAAATCGCGGAGGCAAGGAGGTGTCGATCGACGTCGACAAGCAGGTTCTTGTCCACACGCCCGACACTGAATTGGAGGCCGTGGCTCGCCGCGTCCATCGAGGCGTCGATCTCCATCTCCTCGATGAGGTCCGCCAGACGGAGCCGCTCTTTGTGATGTACACCCGCGTCTAGCCGAACCTCCGACACCGAGCGGTCGATGAGATCGCGTAAGCTGCGAAGGCTTCGCTCGAGCACATCGATGGTGCTCCCGCTCACGCCGACCTTGCCACTCTTCACCACCTGAAATGCCAGCAAAGCGGCGTTGAGGTGACTGCGAAGCTCGTGCGCAAAGAAACCCTGACGGGTGACCCGGGCTCCTGACATGTCCAAGTCCCGCCGTCGCGCGTACTCGGTCACGGCGCTGGCAATCGCGTTGTCGAGGCACCGATTCAGCGTGTGGAAGTCCTCGGTGGCAACGGGGACGCGAAGGTCCAACGCGAGTTCGGTGATCGCCTGGCAGATGTCGCCGTAGTCATGAACGACCTGGGCGATCGAGTATCCCTGCTCGAGCAAATCACCACCGTGTAGGGTGGCACTCACTCCCATCTCCGACCCATCCGGAATGGATTGAGCGGCTTCCTGTTCCAGGATCCTGATCAGTTGGTTCAGAAAGAGCGGGACACCATTCGCGAGCTCGTCGCTCGT
>DASTBI010000094.1 GCA_035712145.1 Candidatus Eisenbacteria bacterium
TCGTCAAGGTCATCCGGAACCACGATGAGACTCCCGGTCGCTCCCAAACCGAACATCACGCGCTCATATCGCGCAACGTCGATGAGGTATCCACCGGTCACCTTGCCGACGCGGAAGACGCGGCCAGCCAACGGATCGGGCTCGTGGAAGAGCTCGTCCTTCTCGACGATCTCCCCGCGAGCAAGAAACGTGTGCCGATCGCGAAGCGTGAGCCGGCTCTCGAGGAGCCAGGCATCGAGCGTGTTCCCCGGATTGTTGCGATTGCGACCCCAGGCGAGGGTCGAGAACCAGTCTGCCCCTCCCGGGGTGTGCCCAAACATGACCGAGGCCGTGGTCCGCTCGACGTCGGTTTCCGGATGAAGTTGCTCGGGGCTGTCGATCCAACCGTGACTCAACTGGAGTGCCCAGGCCGGGGTCGGGTTCCAACTCGCGCGCACCGCCTGAGAGTCGAACTTTGGCGCCTCGATATCGTATCGCTTCTCGTCGGGCTCCCGGCCCGTGAACACTGATCCCTCGAGCTTCACGCCGCGACTCATCAGGCCAGCCGAGAACACACCAAAGCTGATGTGCGTCGAGTCGAGCCAGTGATGACTGATGGGGCTATCCGGGAACTCCATGCCCGAGTACCGATGCATGAACGTGGGCGGCCCCAGGGCCGGCTCACCTGGCAGACCGAGATAGACGAACGCCGAGCGCGTGGCGTCAGAGACCGCATAGCTTGCCGCCAGCTCCATGAAGAGGTCGTGCGGGTGCTGCCGGTCGATCAGCTCTTCGACGCCGTCGGCAGTCTCGCCGCTTTGCAGCAACAGCGCGTAGCCGTCGCTGCCGAGGGTGGCTGGCTCGGCGGAGAACATGGCCCGCAGACCCAGCCGGCCGTTGCCGAGCGGTCGGCTACCCATTGCCATGAGCATGCTCGTGCTCATGCCTTCGTCGGCCCCCCGCGGACCACCCTGCTCGTTCCAGACAAGCGTGGCGAATCCGTGCAGCATTACGCTCCACGATCCACGCATGAGATGTACGCCCTCGTGAGGCGTCACATCCGGTTGCCAGGCCGTACCCGAGGCCTCCCGGGTCATGGGGTAGTCGCCGTACATGGCGGGCATCGCATGGTGCATGGTCCCGCCCTGCACCTGGTGCTGCGTCCCGGTGTGACCGGGGTGCGTGGGCGTGGTGTCGCGAACCGCGGGACGAGGGGTCGGGTGATGCTCGTGCTGTGCGAGGGCGCTCGGCCCGGATAGAGCGAGCAGCACACTCGCAACGGTCCACATCCGCCAACTCAGGATCATCTCCGCTGGGGTCCTCCTCCAATACCGAGTGTGGG
>DASTBI010000095.1 GCA_035712145.1 Candidatus Eisenbacteria bacterium
GAGGCGGCGCGGGCTAGCTGACCGCGCGGGGCGAGACGCCTCGCCCCGCGCTTCCGGTCCACTGAACCCAGGCCGCATGCTCGGCCGACGATGACGACGCGCGCGGGGTGTGCCGGCGGGTGGCCGCGCGTCGCGGTCACAATCTCGGTCACAGCGGGGGTGGTGCCGCGCATAAAGTGGGGTGGATGACGGGGTTCGAACCCGCGACACCTGGAGCCACAGTCCAGTGCTCTACCGGCTGAGCTACATCCACCGCCACCAACGGAACGCGCAGCCTACGATGTGGCGCGCCTGGAGGGAATCGAACCCCCGACCCACGGATTAGAAATCCGTTGCTCTATCCGTCTGAGCTACAGGCGCGGGGCTCCCTCCGGCGCGAACCGCCGCGGCCGGCAACAAGTCGGGGCGAGAGGATTCGAACCTCCGACATCCTGCTCCCAAAGCAGGTGCGCTACCGGGCTGCGCTACGCCCCGGTGATTCCATGTGCAATTCGGCGACGGAGCATAGCCGCGCCGGTGCACGAGCGTCAATTTTCCCTCAGTCGCGAAGCGTCCTGGCGCTATGCTCCCCGCCAGTCAGGGCCCCCGAGACGGGGACCCCATCGGAACGAAAGGAGTCGCACATGAGCGGCGTCAACAAGGTCATCCTCATCGGCAACCTCGGCGCGAACCCCGAGCTGCGCTACACCGCCGGCCAGCAGGCGGTCGCCAACCTCCGCATCGCCACCACCGAGCGCTGGACCGACAAGAGCGGTCAGAAGCAGGAAGCCACCGAGTGGCATCGCGTGGTGGTGTGGGGCAAGCAAGCGGAGATCGTCGGCCAGTACCTCACCAAGGGCCGGCAGGTGTACGTGGAAGGCAGCATCCGCACGCGCCAGTGGCAGGATCAGCAGGGTCAGAAACGCTACACCACCGAAGTCGTGGCGCGGAACGTCCAGATGCTCGGGCCGCGCGGCTCGGGTGGTCCGGACGATTCGGGAGTCACCGTGCCGGCGGATGAATCGCTGCCGAGCGAGTTCGGCAACGGACCGGACGACGACATTCCGTTCTGAGCCGCGAAGAACCGAGACATTGGGCCCCGTCCCGGTCACCGGGGCGGGGCCTTCGAGGTGGAAGCAGGGAGGGCTTCGCAACTGACGGGCGGCTATACTCCTCGACCGGCGCTGAATCACTGCTCCGGCGCAGCCATCTAAGAGGGGCAACGCTAGGGGGGCGAAAGGTCTCGACGGGGGTCGAGAACCAGAGAGTGCAGGCCGGGGACCCGTGACCTCGTCAAAAAAGCGGGAACATTCATCTGCCAACGAGCAGATGGCTCTCGCTGCCTAACTAAACATTAGGTAGCGACGATCGCCCGGACCCCGCCCGTGGGGGCTGGATGCGGTCGTCATACAAACGCGGGCTGGTCCAATGCCCTCGCTCGTGGGCGGAGGACGAGATCCAATCGAGCTAGCGCGTCGCTGATCCCGCCGGTCGGAGCGGAGACGCGCGAAATTCAATCGGCCGGACACGCCTGTAGGACTCCCTGGGGATTGGCTTTCGGACGCGGGTTCGATTCCCGCCGCCTCCACCATTCTCGCGCACCGGATCGCGCATTCCAGAAACTGGATGTGCGCGCTCAGCGCGGTTCTCTCCTCTTCAATTGCGGCTTCCAGCGGTCGATAACCATGGGGATCACGTGCGCCCGGGAGTTCGCCCGGTCACACGGCGGATTTCCGGGAGACCGCATGACCCGTCGCCTGAAGCCCGAGGACTGGGCCTTCCTCTTCGATACCTCCGCCGACGGCATCTTCCTGGTCGGCAAGGGCGGCGAGATCCTCCATGCGAATCCCCGCGCCTGTGAGCTGCTGGGTTATCGGCTCGACGAGCTGGTGAAGCTCAGGACCGCCGACATCGTCGCGCCCGAGGACCTGAATCGACATCTGAAGCGGCTCGACGAAGCCCGCACGAACTCGGTGTTGCCGGAGGAGCGGCGCATGCGCCGGCGCGACGGCACCGTCTTCCGGGTCGAGGGCTGGGGACGTGGGCTGGCCGACGGGTCGGTGGTCGGCTTCATCCGCGACATCGAAGAGCGCCGGCTCGCCGCCGCCGAGCGCG
The DNA here is from genome assembly GCA_035712145.1 of Candidatus Eisenbacteria bacterium. NCBI lineage: Bacteria > Candidatus Eiseniibacteriota > Candidatus Eiseniibacteriota bacterium. The sequence goes on from DASTBI010000095.1 coordinate 2,095, forward strand.
ACCGCGCCGAGGACGCGCTGCGGCTCAGCGAGAAGCGCTTCCGCGCTCTGATCGAGGGCACGTCCGACGTGGTCGCGATCGTCGGCGCGGACCGCAAGATCCGCTATCAGAGCCCTTCGATCGAGCGCGTGCTCGGCTACGAGCCGGCTTCCATGATCGGTCGCGATCCGGTCGATTTCATCCACGCCGAGGATCGCGAGCGGGCCGAAGAGGCGTTCATGCGCATCGTGCAGAGCGGCTCGATCGATCCGCTCGAGGTGCGCATGCTCCACCGCGACGGCACGTGGCGCGTCGTGGAGGGTTGGGGCGTCAGCCGCCTCGACGACCCCGACATCCAGGGCATGGTGATCCACTGCCGCGACGTCAGCGACCGCCACGCCACGAAGGAAGCCTTGCTCCAGAGCGAGAGCCAGCTGCGTCACTCGCAGCGTCTCGAGTCGGTGGGACGACTGGCCGGCGGCATCGCCCACGACTTCAACAATCTGCTCACCGTGATCCTGGCGTACAGCGAGCAGCAGATCGCGAAGCTCGGAGCCGAGCATCCACTGAGCCGTGCGGCGGTCGAGATCCACAAGGCCGCCACCCGCGCGGCCTCGCTGACCCGGCAGCTCCTGGCCTTCAGCCGCCGCCAGGTGCTGGAGCCGAGCGTGCTGGATCTCGACGCCGTGCTCGCCGATCTCGGCCCGATGCTCAAACGGGTGATCGGCGAGGACATCGATCTGCACGTTCATCCCGGCGAGCATGAAGGACGGGTGCGCGCCGATCGCCTGCAGATCGAGCAGGTGGTGATGAACCTGGTCGTCAACGCTCGTGACGCCATGCCCCACGGCGGGCGTCTCACGATCGACACCGGCCGCGTCACGATCGGTGCGCGCGACGCCGCGCGACTGGAGGGTCTGGTGCCCGGTCCCTACGTGACGCTTCGGGTGTGCGATAGCGGGATCGGCATGGACCCAGACGTTCGCGCCAAGCTGTTCGAGCCGTTCTTCACCACCAAGGAGCGCGGTGAGGGCACGGGTCTCGGCCTGTCCACAGCGTACGGCATCGTGCAGCAGAGCGGCGGCGCCATCGAGGTCGAGAGCGAGCCCGATCAGGGGGCAACCTTCACCATCTACCTGCCGAGCGTGGAGGCGACGGTCGCCGGGCCGGCGCCCGCGGCCGAGCCCGGGCGCGAGAACGGCGGCCACGAGACCGTGCTGCTGGCCGAGGACGAAGCGGTGGTGCGCGATCTCATGTCGGAGCTGATGCAGGGCGCGGGTTACCACGTGCTCGAAGCGCAAGGCGGCCGCGCCGCGCTCGAGGTGTCCGAGGCGTTCGCCGAGCCCATCCATCTCCTGCTCACCGACGTGGTCATGCCGGGCATGAGCGGGCGCGAGCTGGCCGAGAAGATCACGGCGCGCCGCCCCGAGACCCGCGTGCTCTACGTGTCCGGATACACCCGCGACCTGATCGCCCGGCAGGGCATCCTCGAGCCAGGTGTCCACCTCTTGCAAAAGCCCTTCGATCCCGACGTCCTGCTGCGCAAGATCCGCGAGATCCTGGACAGCCCGGGCCGGCAGGCCGCTTAGCCGCGTCCGCGGCCGTTTCGACGCGGCCGTCGTGGCTCCTCCACAACCCCGTTCACCCCTGTTTTCCGCTTGCAGGGCCCGGGCCCGGCGACTAGTCTCGCGCGCTCCGTGAACGCGGGCTTCCCCGGTCTTCGAGACCGAATCCAGGCGGTTCGAGAGGCCATCGCCGCTGCGGCGAAACGGTCGGGCAGGGATGCGGGAGCCGTGCGGCTGATCGGCGTGGTGAAGACCGTCGCTGCGGACGTGGTCCGGGAAGCGGTCGCTTCAGGGCTCGAGGATCTGGGCGAGAACCGGGTCCAGGAGGCCGAAGCGAAGATCGCGGCGGTGGGGCGGAAGGGGGCTCGCTGGCACATGGTCGGACACGTTCAACGCAACAAGGCGGGCCGCGTCGTGGAGCTCTTCGACTTCGTCCATGGAGTGGACTCGCTCGCCCTCGCGCAGGCGCTGGCCCAGCGTGCTTCGAGCGCCGGGCGAACGCTTCCGGTCCTGGTCGAGGTCAACGTGAGCGGTGAGTCCAGCAAGTTCGGAGTGGCGCCCGCGGATCTCGAGCCGTTGCTCGGACGAGTGGCCGGGCTGCCGGGACTCGAGGTGAGAGGCGTGATGACGGTGGGACGGCCCGTGGAGCGCGCCGAGGATGCGCGCGCCGACTTCGCGCGCTTGCGCGAGCTGCGTGACGGCGCGGCCGCGCGGCTCGGGCTCGATCTGCCGGAGCTGTCGATGGGCATGAGCGGTGACTTCGGGGTCGCGGTCGAGGAAGGAGCCACGATGGTGCGAGTGGGAACGGCTCTCTTCGGCCCGCGCGGCTAGGAGCGCGGATGTTCGTCTTCGGAAACCTGGTGCAGGCGATCGCGGTGGTGCTGGACGTCGTGCTCCAGGCGCTGCTGCTGGTCATCCTGATCAATGCGCTCCTGTCGTGGGTGCGGCCCGATCCCAGCAATCCGATCGTCCAGTTCCTCGATCGGGTCTCGGACCTGGTCTGCAATCCGATCCGGCGCGTGATTCCGACCAACGTCTCGGGAATCGACTTCGCCCCGTTCGTGGCCATGCTCGTCATCTGGTTCGTAAAAATGTTCCTGGTCAGCACCCTGAACGACGTCGCCGTGCGTATGGGGTGAGCGCGCGGCTCAGGGTGCGGGTCCAACCCGGGGCGAGGAGCGCCGGACTGGAAGGCCGCATGCCTGACGGAGCGTTGAAGTTGAAGGTCCGCGAGCCCGCTCGGGAGGGCCGCGCAAACGAGGCGGTATCTGTTTTGCTGGCCGAGCATCTGAGGGTGCCACGGCGCGCCGTACAGGTGATTCGCGGGGCATCCTCCCGCGACAAAGTGGTTGACGTGGAAGGGCTTTCGGCCGAGGCGCTGGAAGCTCGGATCGACCAAGCCCTGGAAAAGCAGACGGGGATCGGGAAGAGCCAATGATGCTGTCGGAACCGACCGTGACGAGCCCGCTCAAGCGGGAGATCGACGAAGCCGCCGCCTTCGTGGCCGCGCGGACGCGCACGCGGCCGGAGGCCGGCATCGTTCTCGGCACGGGCCTCGGTGACTTCGCCAGAGCGCTCGAGGTCGAGACCGTGGTGCCCTACGCCGACATCCCGCACTTCCCGGTGTCGACGGTGGAGAGCCATGCGGGTGAGCTGCACCTCGGGACGCTCGCCGGCCACGCGGTGGCGGTGATGAAGGGGCGGGTCCACTACTACGAGGGCTACACCATGCGCCAGGTGGCCTTCCCGATCCGCGTGCTCGCGGCGCTCGGCTGCCGCACGCTGGTGCTCACCAACGCCTGTGGCGCCATGAATCCCGGGATGAAGGCCGGGTCCATCGTCGCCGTCACCGATCACATCAATCTGATGGGCGACAGCCCGCTGATCGGCGACAACGACGAAGCACTCGGTCCGCGCTTTCCCGACATGAGTGAGCCCTACTCGCGCGGGCTGGTGTCGCTCGCCGAACAAGTGGCGCAAGAGCAGGGCATCACGCTCCATCGAGCGGTGTTCGTGGCGGTTCCGGGTCCCAATCTCGAGACCGCCGCCGAGTACCGTTTCCTGCGCGGAATCGGTGCAGATGTTGTGGGCATGTCGCTGGTGCCCGAGAACCTCGTCGCGATCCACGGCGGCCAGCGCGTCCTGGCGCTGAGCGTCGTGACCGACGAGTGCAATCCCGACCACCTTCGTCCGGTGGACGTTCCGACGATCCTGTCGGTGGCGGCGCGAACCGCGCCGGCGCTCAGCAGCCTGATCTCGGAAGTCGTTCGCCGGCTCGATGAAGTCTAACGAGACGAAACCCGGCCCGTCGGCCGTCACGAGTCGCAGGAGGATCCATGGCCACCAAGCGCAAGACCGGAGCGGGCAAAGCCAAGGCTGCAAAGCCGCAAAAGAAGACGACCGCCCGACCGGCGCCGGCCAAGAAGACCATTCAGGCCAAGGCGAAGTCGAAGGCCGCGGCGGTGAAGGCCAAGCCGGCCAAGCCGGTGAAGGCCATCGAAAAGCCGGCCAAGGCGGTCAAGGCCGTGAAGCCTGCGGTGGTGAAGGCGGCGACGGAGAAGCCGGCGACGGAGAAGCCGGCCAAGCCGGCCAAGCCGGCCAAGGTCGTTCCCCTCAAGGTCAAGCCGGTGAAGCCGCCGGCGGTGGTGCGCCCGATCGGGGCGTTGCCGCCCGAAGCGGTGGCGCGCGCCATGCAGAAGGCGCCTACACCGGTGGCGCCTCGACCGAGCCGTCCCGCGGTCGTTCCCACGAGTCGTCCGACAACCGAAGAAGGAGCAGCGGGAGTGACCGAAAAGGACTACAAGGAATTCGAGCAGCGCTTGATGTCGGAGCGCCAGAAGATCTTGAAGGAGATGGGGCACCTCGAGAACACGGTGCTCAAGGTCAATCAGCGCGACAGCGCGGGAGATCTCTCCGGCTATTCATTCCACATGGCCGACGTCGGCACCGACGCCATGGAGCGCGAGAAGGCGTTCCTCTTCGCCTCCAATGAAGGCGCGCTGCTCAAGGAGATCGACGAAGCGCTGCGCAAGGTCTACGGAGGCGAGTTCGGCGTGTGCGAGAACTGCACGCGGCCGATCGGGCGAGCGCGGCTCGAAGCCATGCCGTACGCGCGGCTGTGCCTGTCGTGCAAGGAGGCCGAGGAGCGTACGGGCCGGGGCGCCTCGTGAGGACGTGGTCCCTTCTCGCGCTGGTTTCCGGCGCGGTGGTGGCCCTGGATCTGTGGACCAAGCACTGGGCAACGCGCACGCTGGCTTACCACGAGCCGGTCGAGGTGCTGGGTCCGTTCGTGCGCTTCACCTACACGCGGAACTCCGGCGTCGCCTTCGGCCTCGGGGCCGGGCTGCCGTTCCCGTACTACGTGTTCTCGATCGCCGCGGTGGCGGTCATCCTCTTCCTGTTCTTCAAGCAGCGCGTCACGGGCATGGCGCGCCAGCTGGCGCTCGCGCTCATCATGGGCGGAGCGCTCGGCAATCTCATCGACCGGCTGCGCTTCGGCGAGGTCGTGGACTTCATCGAGGTCGGTTACGGGCGCTGGCACTGGCCGGTGTTCAATGTCGCCGACTCGGCGGTCACGGTCGGCGTCATCCTGTTCGCGATCACCTGGCCTCGCACGCACGGCAGTCATGCGGACGCTGACCTGGTCGGTGCCGGAGACCGGAGCGGGGGAGAGGCTGGATCGCTTCCTGGCCGGGGCGCAGACGGACCTGTCGCGTAACGGCCTCCAGGGTCTGATCCGCGACGGCCGAGCCACCGTCAACGGCCGCGCGGCGCGCGCCTCGCTGCGGCTCAAGGCCGGCGATCGGGTGAGCGTCGAGGTTCCGCTTCCAGCACCCTTAGCACTCGAGCCCGAAGATCTCCCGGTCGATGTGATCCATGAAGACGCGGACCTGATCGTGGTGGCCAAGCCCGCGGGTCTCGTGGTCCACCCGGGCGCCGGGGTGCCGCGCGGCACCCTGGTCCACGCGCTGCTGCACCGTTACCCCGAGATCGGCTCGGTCGGCGGTCCCGGCCGGCCCGGTCTCGTGCACCGGCTCGACAAGGACACCTCCGGACTCCTCGTCGTCGCTCGCAGCGCCAGGGCCTACCGCGCGCTGGTCGAGGCCATCCGCGCCCGACAGGTCCAGCGCATCTACCAGGCGCTGGTGTGGGGCGACCCACGGGCAGCTTCGGGTACCATCGAGACCGCGATCGCTCGCGATCCGCGCGACCGGAGACGCATGGCGGTGGCGCGGCGGGGAGGCAAGCCGGCCCGCACGCACTGGCGGGTGGAGGAACGGTACGGCATCGCCACCCGCATGGAAGTCCGGCTCGATACCGGGCGTACTCATCAGATACGGGTCCATCTGGCCCATCTCGGGCACCCGGTGGTCGGCGATCCGGTGTATGGAGGGAGGACCAAAAAGGTGTTGAGCCTGCGGCGGTCGGAGGCTAGCTTACGTGACGAAATCTTGAAGAGCCTGCCGCGGCAAGCGCTCCATGCCTCGGAGCTCGAGTTGCCGCATCCGGTGACCGGCCGCGCTCTGCAGTTCGCGCTGCCCTGGCCGGAAGACTTCACCCAAGCCATCGAGACGCTACGCCGCCACCGCGATCTCACATCATGACCATCGTGACCACCGCGAAGCAGATGCCCGAGGTGATCGCGATCCGCATTCCCAGCCGGCTCGAGCTCCTCTCGGTTCTGGACAGGGTGTGCGAGTCGGTCTGCCAGCGGATGAGCTTCGACGACGACACCACGGCGCAGATCAGCATGTCGGTCATCGAAGCGGGCACCAACGCCATCCAGCACGGCCACAAGCGCGACGCCACCAAGCCGGTCGACGTGGAGTTCCGCCTCCTGCCGGACCAGCTCGAGGTCGTGGTCAACGACCAGGGAGCGGGCTTCGATGTCGGCGCGGTCAATGGCGACGTCACCTCGCCCGAGCACCTCTTCGATGCCCGCGGCCGCGGCATCTTCATCATGCGGTCCTGCATGGACCAGGTGGACTTCAGCTTCAGCGGCCACGGCACCCAGGTCCGCCTCGTCAAGAAGCGCTCGCCCCAGGCCGAAAACCGCTGACAGGCAGTTCTTGCGGATCCTCGCCGTGGATTGGGGCATGCGGCGCATCGGGCTCGCCGTCAGCGATCCCACCGGTGTCATCGCCACGCCCCTCCCGACACTCGTGGTGCGGGGCCGTGACGACGCGCTCGAAGGCGTCGCCAGGGTCGCGGCCGAGAAGGAGGTGGAGCGGATCGTGGTGGGTCTTCCGCTGCTGATGTCCGGCGCGCGCGGAAGCGCGGCCGAAGCCGCCGAGACCTTCGCCACGTTGCTCGCGGAGCGCACCGGGCTTACCGTCGAGACGTACGACGAGCGCCTGACCTCGGCGCTGTCGCAGCGCCGCATGCAGGAAGCCGGCATGAAGCCGGGTCGGGCCAAGGAACGCGTGGATCAAGGAGCGGCCATGGCGTTGCTCGAGTCGTATCTCATCAGGCACCCGCGGCACTGAGCAGCCATGCCGCGAAAGCGCACGTTCAGGCCCACGCGCTGGGCTCTGCTCCTCCTCCTGGTCGCGCTCGGCGCCGTGGCGTACGACCTCTTCCTGCCGGCCGGTTTCTTCCCGCCGCGCGAGCGCCGCGTGATCCTGGTGCAGCGCGGAGAGACGCTGCGCTCGATCGCCGCCGAGCTGCAGCGGGTCGGACTGCTGCGCGGATCGCTCACCTTCCACGTGCTCGCGCGGCTCATGCAGCTCGACCGGCACGTCAAGGCCGGCCAGTACAGCTTCTACCTCGGCACCACGGTGCCGGAGCTGCTGCGCGCGTTCGCGCGCGGCATGAGCGGGCTCAATCTGCTGTCGATCCCCGAGGGGCTCACCGCCAGCGAGATCACGCTGCTGCTCTCGAACCATCTCGGCGTGCCGACCGCCGAGTTCGACTCGCTCGCCCACGACCGCGCGTTCCTCGACTCGCTGGGGATCAGCGCGCCTTCGATCGAGGGCTACCTGGCTCCGGATTCCTACGAGTTCCTGCCCGGCACGGCGCCCGAGGTGGCGTTCCGCACCATGGCCAGTCGCACGCGCTCGATCCTGCTGCGCGCCGCCGCCGGCCGTGACTCGCTGCCGCTCGGGCTCTCGCTCTACGAGCTGCTGACGCTGGCGTCGATCGTCGAGGCCGAAGCGGTGATGGACGACGAGCGGCCGCGCATCGCCCGCGTGTATCTCAACCGGCTGGAGCAGGGCATGAAGCTCCAGGCCGACCCGACCGTGGGCTATGCGCTCGGCCGCGGCCCGCGGGTCCGGCTCTTCTACAAGAACCTGCGGGTCGATTCGCCCTTCAACACCTACCTTCACGCGGGGCTGCCGCCCGGACCCATCTGCAACCCGGGGCGCGCCAGCATCGAGAGCGTGCTCAACCCGACGGAACGCTCGCGCGAGCTCTACTTCGTGGCGCGCGGCGGGGGCCGGCACCTCTTCGCCGAGACCTACCAGCAGCACCTCGCCAACATCCGGCTGGTGCGCTCGCTGAAGGCGCCCGGCGACACGACGGCGGTCGAGAGCGGGGCGTAGCCCTGTGCTAACCTCGCGCGCGTGAATCCGCTGGTCACCATCCAGGAAAAACCCGTAAGGCCGCTGCCGGATCTCGACTGGCGCGCGCGACTCGCCCACCTGAAAGCGTGGCTCGCCCCGCTCGGCAAGGTGGTGGTGGCCTACTCGGGCGGTGTGGACTCGAGCCTGCTCCTGCGGGTGACCCACGACGTGCTCGGCGAGGGCGCCCTCGGCGTGATCGGGCGCTCCGACTCCTACGCCCGCCGCGAGCTCGATCTCGCGCTGGCTCAGGCCAGCCAGTTCGGGGCGCGGGTCGAGATCGTGTCGACCGGAGAGCTGGCCGACCCCAGCTTCCGGAGCAACCCCGAAGACCGTTGCTATCACTGCAAGAGCGAGCTATATCGTGAGTTGCTCGTGGTCGGCGAGCGGTTCGGGGCGGCGGCGATCGTGGACGGGACGATCGCCGACGACCTCGGCGATTGGCGGCCCGGGATGCGCGCCGCCTCCGAGTCCGGCGTCCGCTCGCCGCTCGCGGAGCTGGGGTTCACCAAGGCCGACGTGCGGGCCGCCGCGGAGCATTACGGGCTCGCCAGCTCGGACAAGCCGGCGTCGCCCTGCCTGGCATCGCGGATCCCGTACGGGGTGGAGATCACCCGGGAGAAGCTGGAGATGGTCGAGCGTGCCGAGGAGCTGCTCCGGTCCCTGGGGTTCAGGGAGCTTCGCGTTCGCCATCACGAGGACCTGGCCCGGGTCGAAGTTCCCCTGGCCGAGCTGGACCGGGTGCTGGATCCGCCGACCCGGGAAGCCCTGATCGATGGCCTCAAGGCGTTGGGATATCGCTACATAACCCTGGATCTCGAGGGCTTCCGCTCGGGCAGCCTCAATCCCGGCCGGCCACCGGTCAAGAAAACGTAAGAAAAGCGGAACCGCGGGTTCGCCTGCTCAGGTAGAACGTTCGTGCCCATGGGTGGTGGCGATCCGCCCGCGGTGCTGGAGGAAGTGATGAGAGAGAGAAAGCCCACGACGACTCGCCCCCGCGCCCTCAGAAAGCCGGTCGAAGCCGACCTCGGCTTCTCCTGGGGACTGTGGAACAACCTGCTACTCGCGGTAGGTCTGGTGTCGCTCGTCGCCGGGTACGTCGCTCTCTCGAAGGGATCCACGACCCTCGCCCCGGTGCTGCTGGTGGCCGGGTACTGTGGGTTCGTCCCGGCTTCCCTCCTGATCCGCAGGCGGGCCCAGGGTTCGGGCGAATAGCTCAGCTGGTAGAGCACTTGCCTTACAAGCAAGGGGTCACAGGTTCGAGCCCTGTTTCGCCCACCACTTCAGGCTCGTTGGTCGTCGTCAAGTTTCTTGACAGGGCTGCCCCCTGACGGCCCGTTGACTCGGAGAGGGCATCGTCCAAACTTTTCTTGACAGCCCGTTGACGGGCCCCTAGACTGATCACGTCTCGGAACGCCTTGTGAACGCGGCAATTAAGAAAGTATTCGATGCACTCGAGCTCGCATCGCTGCGCTGTGAGCTCGAAAGGAGGTGGCTCGCGCCAGACCTGATAGCTTGCAACCGAGCCTTGCGCGTCTCTTGGCTACAGGTGTGATCCACTTTGGGAGGTTCAACATGACTGGTTTGGTTCGCAGGGCCACGCTGATCACCGCGGCGGGCCTTCTGGCTGCCACCGCTGCGATGGCCGGAGT